>NZ_MQVR01000119.1 GCF_001907295.1 Bowdeniella nasicola | reverse complement strand
AGCGGGGTAGAAGTCCGCTCATCATCGGGGACCTCGACGTCTATCCCCCAACACCCTTGCCCGATCGGCGCGCCCACACTCAACTCTGAAGAGCCGGGATAGGACTCCGGCTTTTTGCGCAAATGTATACGACACCGAATGCGACGTACTCATACTCAACCAACTGCACTTGCCCGGCAACTACACGCCCCGACATCTGTTGCGGAGTACGGCAGCCACCGCACGTGGGCGTTAGTGCAGAACTCCACACCACGTTGGGGTACACCCCCGCAGACTTCTGAAATCCCATGGCGGCGACGGCCCAAAAAACAATCCCCGGGACCTGGTTTTGCCCATGATCCCGGGGATTTTAAGTGCGGTAGCGGTGGGATTTGAACCCACGGTGGCTGTGACACCACACAGCATTTCGAGTGCTGCACCTTCGGCCGCTCGGACACGCTACCTTGCCGAATTATCTTAGCTGGCGAAACCGTGCCGAACCAAACTAAGGGCATGTGATCCCCAACGCGACGCCACTGTGGGAGACTCGCGACATGACAGGTGGAAGCATTGGCGCACGCAATGTGTGGGGCTTCGGCCTAGGGACGCTCGGCCGCGATATGCTCGCGGCTCTCGTCGCGATGTACCTCATGTTCTACCTGACCGAGGTTGTCGATATTTCTGCGAGCACTGTCGTCGCGGTCACCGTCATCATGGTCGTGATGCGAGTCTTTGACGCCGTGAACGATCCGGTCATGGGGATCATTGTCGACAACACGCGATCACGGTGGGGCAAATTCAAGCCGTGGATCGCGATCGGCGCGCTCGCGTGGGCCGCCGCCTCCATCCTCATGTTCGCCGACTGGGGGCTGGAGGGGACGACGTTCCTCATCATGTTCACGGTCGTCTACCTGCTGTGGGAGATCGCCTACACGGTCAACGACATCTCCTATTACGGCATGCTGCCGAGCCTGTCGCGGGATCGGAAGCAGCGCGAACGCATCGGCGTGGTCGCGCGGGTTTGCGCGAACGTTGGCCTGTTCTCGCTCGTCGTCGGGGTCCTGCCGATTACGAAGGCGCTCGCCGAATGGACGGGGTCGTTGCAGCGAGGCTGGTTCACGCTCGCGGTTATCCTCTCGATCGTCATGGTCGCGTTCCAGGCGATCACGCTCGTCGTCGCGAAGGAGGAAGTGCGCATCGAAGAGCCCGCGACGACGCCGCTGCGGGAGCTGTTTTCGGTTATCGTGCGCAACGACCAACTGCTGTGGGTGACCTTCGCGATGATGACGTTCATGACGGGCTACCTCGTCACGACGTCGCTCGGGATCTACTACTTCCGCTATGTGTATGGCGATGAGGACATGTACTCGATCTTCGCGGCCGTCCTCGGCATCACGCAGATCGCCGGGCTCGCGATCTTTCCGCTGGTGGCGAGATTCCTGACCCGCCGGCAGATCCACCTGGTCGCGACCGCCCTATGCGTCTTTGGTTTTGGATTATTTTTCTTCGCCGACTCCTCAATGCTTCTCATCGGCGTTGCGGGGGTCTTGCTGTTCTCGGGACAGGCGTTCATCCAGCTCCTCATGCTGTTGTACATCGCGGACTGTGCCGAGTACGGCGAGTGGAAGCTCGGGCGCCGCAATGAGTCGATCACGGTCTCGCTGCAGCCGTTCATCTACAAGGGCTCGAATGCGCTGGCAAGCGGGATCGTCGGCCTCACTCTGCTCGCCAGCGGGATCGCGTCCCTGTCCTCCGATTCCGACGCGTCGGCGATCGGAGACGGTGTCGTACTCGTGGTCAAGATCGCCATGATGGTAGTTCCGATGGTTCTCGCTACCCTCAGTTGGCTGATCCTGCGCATGAAGTACCGCATCGATGAGCCCACCTATGCCCGCATCGTTTCCGACCTCAAGGAGCGCGAAGCATGACCGTCACTCTCACCCGCGAGTCGAGCCTGAAAGAGATCTATGCCCATCCGCTCGGGCGCGACATCATCGATAAGGTCCTGCTGCAAATGGGTCGGTCCCGCAGGTGGGGTTCGAATCCTCTCGTCTCCGCCCTCTCGCTGGGCCGCGTCGAAAAACTTTTTGGGCGCATCATCGGGCCCGGTTTCATCGACACGTTGCTCACGCTGCTCAACAGCGAGACCGCGCGACCGAAAAAAGCGACCGGGCCGATCACGTCGGCATGGTGGAAGGAAGCGGTTTTCTATCAGATTTATCCGCGCAGTTTCGCCGACGCTAACGGTGACGGGATTGGAGACCTGGCGGGTGTCATCTCACGGCTCGACTATCTCGCGTGGCTCGGCGTCGATTGCCTGTGGCTCTCTCCGGTCTTCGACTCCCCCAACGAGGACATGGGCTACGACGTTCGCGACTATCGGGCGATCATGGCCGAGATGGGCACGATGGCCGATATGGACGCCCTCATCGCCGGCTGTCACAACCGCGGCATGCGGATCATCCTCGACCTCGTTGCAAACCACACCTCCGAACAGCACGACTGGTTCCGCAAGGCCCTCGCCGATCCCGACGGGCCGTATGGCGACTACTACGTCCTCCGGCGCGGCACGACGCCCCCGAATAACTGGGAGTCGTTCTTCTCCGGCTCCGCGTGGCGGTATTTCGATGAGGCCGACCGGTGGGCGCTGCACCTGTTCGCGCCCGGCCAGCTCGACCTCAATTGGGATAACCCGGCCGTGCGCGCCGAGATCGCCGACATCGTCCAGTTCTGGCGTGCCAAGGGCATCGACGGCTTCCGCATGGACGTCACGAATTACATCTCGAAGGCGCCGGGCCTACCCGAGGGCAATGAGTTCATCGGCGAGCTCATCGGCTTTACCGGGATCGAGCACTATTTCTACGGCCCGAAGCTGCATGACTATCTTGCCGAGCTCAGGAGAGACGGCTTCACCTCGCCCGATGGCGAGGGCGGGATCATGGTCGGTGAGACCCCCGGCATCGGCGTCGAGACGGGACGGCTGCTCTCGGGCGCCGACCGGGCGGCCCTCGACCTCGTCTTCAACTTCGACGTCCTCGAGCCGCCGGGCAAGATCCGCTGGGATGACTACCGCTACGACCTCGCCTATCTCGTGCGGTTTTATCGCGACTATCTCGAGCGCATCGGCAGCAACGACTGGATCGCGCTGTTCGTCGAAAACCACGACAACCCCCGCATGATCTCCAAGGTGCTCGGGCAGGCCGATCGCGACCCCGCGCTGCGCGACGCCGTCGGTGTCCTCATTGCGACGGTCCAACTGACGCTGCCCGGAACGCCGTTCATCTTCCAGGGTCAAGAGGTTGCCTCCGTCAACCAGCCGTTCGCTGACCTCAGCGAACTGCGCGACGTCGAATCGATCAACCACTACGCCAAGCTCATCGCGGACGGGACGTCCCCGGCCGACGCGTGGGCCGAAATCCTCGCGGGCTCGCGCGACCACGCGCGCACGCCAATCGCTTGGGAGCCCGGCGGCGGCTTCACGATCGGTACGCCGTGGCTCGCGCAAAGCGATCCCGGGCCGGGCTACTCGGTTGCCGAGCAGCGCGCGAACCCGGACTCAGTCCTGAACGCCTACCGCGAGCTCATCGCGCTGCGGCGCGCGCATCCCGCTTTCGTCTATGGCGACGTCACGTTCCTTGCCAGCGGCGAGCGCGGCTATGCAGCCTGGCTGCGCACCTCCCCCGATGGCACCGAGCGGTGGCTCATCGAGCTCAACACGACAGGCAAGGCGATCCCGCGCCGCATCGCCGACGGCCCGTGCGAGATCGCGCTCGGGCCGCCGACACGCGGCGAACGGATGCGTCCTTATGAGGCGGTTGTTGCGCGGCTGCTGCCGCGCTAGATGTTGTGGGTCATGACGTTGTAGTCACCGACCGGGGATGAAGGAACGGGCCCCTGACTGCACGATGGGGAGGGTGTCAGGAAGTTTGTGTGTGAGGCTCTGATCTAGAAGGAGTTTCACCGATAATGACTACGGTGTCACCGAAGAAAAGCCACGACCCGG
>NZ_MQVR01000118.1 GCF_001907295.1 Bowdeniella nasicola | reverse complement strand
ACGACCATGACCGATACCGACACGCCCGCACTAGCAAGCTAAAACCCCAAACGAGAGGAAAACGCCGTTACACCACTACAAGGGACTTGACCGCACGGGACGCTATTCCAAAGTTGAGTCTGTCTAACTCAACTGTAGGCCAGGTCACCTAGGGTGTCGCGAGACAGCACTCCTTCGCGTCGCGCGCCGGAAGCGTACACGTCGCAAAACACTCCTTGCGCACATCGAGGTTTTCGGTGAGCGCAGGCTCGTGGCGGCCCGGTTTCATCGCGCGCAACGCCCACAGGATGCATACGAGGTCGACGAGTTCTTGCGCACCGGCGCCCACAATCGCGGGCATAACGCCCGTGAACGCAATCCCCATGAGGATGACCGACAGCGCGACGCCGATCCCGATCGCCTGCAACGCGACCCGGGTCGTGTGCTGGCCGACGCCGACCGCGACTGCGGCGCGGTGTACGTCATCCTTCATGAGGACGACATCGGCACTGTCGGCGGCCGCAGCCGAGCCCGTCAGACCCATCGCGACACCGACGTCGGCGGCCGCGAGGACGGGGGCGTCGTTGACACCATCGCCGACCATCATGACCGGCTTGATGGACGCATCGTTGATCGCACCGACCTTGTCTTCGGGCAGCAGTCCCGCGCGCACGTCGTCGATGCCGAGTTCCTTGCCGACGAGTTTCGCGGTGGCCGGGGTATCGCCCGACAGCATCATGACGCGGCCGACGCCGAGGCGTCCGAGCTCCGCAATGGTTCGGGCCGCCTCGGGACGGTACTGATCGGCGAGCGCGATGACGCCGACGTAACGACCATCAATCGCAACGTGAACGAGGCTCGTGCCGGCCTTCTGGCCGCGGCGCATGCCCTCGATGGCCGATGGGTCGGTCACGATGTCGGCAATCCATGACTGTTTGCCGACGGCGACCTTGCGTCCGTTAACGATGCCCTCAAATCCGGCGGCCACCGCCTCGGTGACATCGCTCGCGGCGGGCACACTCAAGCCCTTGGTCTGGGCCGCAGCAACGATCGCGCGCGCGAGCGGATGCGTCGAGTATTCCTCGACGGCGGCCGCATGCTGCAGGATTTCGTCGGCGCTAAAGCCGTTGGCGACGGTGATGTCGACGACCTCGGGCGCGCCGCGGGTGAGCGTGCCGGTCTTGTCGAAGGCCGCGGTCTCAATACGTGACAGGCGCTCGATGGTGCCGCCGTCCTTGACGATGATGCCCGCGCGGGCCGCGCGCGACATGCCGGCCATGAACGCCACCGGCGCCGCGATGAGCAGCGGGCATGGGGTCGCGACGACGAGGATCTGCGCGGCGCGCAGCGGATCACCCGCGAGATACCAGCCGAGGCCGGCAACCGCGAGCGAAAACAGCGTAAAGGGCAGGGCGATCCGGTCCGCGAGGCGCACCATCGGCGAGCGAGATTCGGCTGCTTCGGCGACGAGGGAGACAATCTGCTGGTATCGCGAGTTCGCGGCATCGCTGAGCGCCCGGACGTGGATCGCGCTTGAGCCGTTGAGCGAGCCGGACATCACCTCGTCGCCGCGAGTGTGGGTGACGGGCAGGGATTCACCCGTGAGCGAGGACTCGTCGAGCGCAGCCCGCTCCGTCATGAGTTCGGCATCGACCGGCAGGATCTCGGAGGGCCGAATGAGTAGGATATCGCCAACCCGAACCTCCGTGACGGGGATCGTCGTGACGGTATCACCATCGACACGGTGGGCGAGCGACGGCGCGCGCTCGAGCACGCCCGTGAGTTCGCTGCGAGCCCGCGCGGACGCGAAATCTTCGAGCGCCTCCCCACCGGAAAGCATGAGGCAGACGACGAGCGCGGCCCAGTATTCCCCGACGAGGACCGTCGCACAGATCGCGACGATCGCGAGGATATCGATGCCCCAGGCGCCGCGGCGGAGGTCCTCGACCATATCGCGGAACTGATCTGCCGCGACGATGAGAGCGAACGTGCTGACGAGCGCCTGCACGAGCGTGACCTCGACGCCACCGAGCTGGAACAGGACATAGCGCGGCAGCGCAAAAGCGAGGATGAGTCCAACAACGCCGACGGCCAGGGTGGCCACCACCCAGGGGTAGCGCGTGACGGTCCGTTGAGTATCCATACTGTCACTGTGACCCATATGGGCGGTTTGCACAAGCACGGAAAGGCTGGCCTTTACCGCATGATTCCGCGGAAAAGGCGAGCCTAAACTACCTTGGCGACTATCGGTAGGCGGGGGCCAGCTGAGGCCACGGATCGGTCTGCTCGAGCAGGCGTGCGACGCGTAGCAGCAGCCCCTCATCGCCAAGGCGCGTCGCCCCGATATGGATCGCGAACGGCAGCTCGATGCCTTCCACCTCGGCACGGTGCAGCGGCACGGATATTGCGGGGGCGCCGGTGATATTCCAGACGGAGGTAAACGGCGTGAAGTGTTTTTGGGCTTCGAAGTCCGCGGCCGGGTCGGCAAGCTGGAGCTCAGTGGGCGGCAGCGGCGGGCCCGAGAGCATCGGCGAGAGGATGATGTCGTACTCGGCCCAGTGGTCGGCGACCTGACGTCCGAGTTGCTGAACGCCCGCGATCGCGTTCGCGTACTGAAGCGCGCTCGCCTCGCGCCCCTGCTCCCGCAGCCAACGTGTCAGCGGCATGAGCTGCTCTTCAGCCTCGGCTGGCACGGGGATGCTCGCGGCACCCGTCGCCCACAGCGGCATGAAGCTCATCCACTGCTCGCCGGTCATGGCGCGTGTTGTTTCTTCCAGCAGGCAGCCTGCGACTTCGAGGTGCCGGGCCGCCCGCCGCACTGCGGCGATGGCCTCGGGATGGAACGTCGTGTGCTCGACGTTCAGCGGCTCGAGCAGGATGCCGACGCGCACGCGCGACCCGTGATCGGACAGGTTGAGCGTCTCGGCCTCCTCGGCCGCGCGGAGTTGATTGGCGAAGTCTTGTCGGCGCGGCAGCGTATAGGAATCCCCTGGCCGGCTGCCCGCGATCGCATCGAGGGAGATCGCGGCGTCGGTGACCGTACGCGTGAGCACGCCTTCGGTCGCAAGGCCAGGGCCCGCGATTCCGTGCGGGCCGGGCGAGACGCGGCCGCGCGAGGGTTTGAGACCCACGATCCCGCAGCACGCGGCCGGGATCCGGATGGAGCCTCCGCCGTCGTTGCCGTGAGCGATCGGGGTGAGCCCGGATGCGAGCGCCGCGGCGGCGCCACCGGATGACCCACCGGCGGTGCGAGAGGTGTCCCACGGGCTACGCGCTGGACGCTGGCCGGCCGGTTCGGTATAGGCGGGCATCCCAAATTCGGGAGTCGCGGTCTTGCCGAGCATGATGGTGCCGGCCTCCGCGAGGTGCTGCGCAATCCCGTCGGTGACGGCAGCAATATTTCCCTTGAGGACTGCGGAACCGGCTTCGAAGGGTTCGCTTGCGACCTGGGTGAGGTCCTTAATCGGGCAGGGGACCCCCACGAGCGGGCGAGGATCGCCATCGGCGATAGCCGAGCGCGCGGTCAGTGCGTCACATTCGGCGCGCCACCGCGAGGCGTGAACAAATGCCCCAACTTCATCGTTGAACCTATCGATCCGCTCGAAGGCTGAACGCGTCACTTCGAGCGGGTCCGTGTCGCCTCGCCGGTAGGCCGTAGCAAGGTCGGCTGCGGACATCTCATGGAGCTCGGTCATGTCTTCAACCTTACGTAAGGGCGCTCACCGAAGTAACGACGGGAGCACAACAGTGGTGTAGATCGCCGTGATTCGGCACGCTAGAACTAAGAGGCGGCGCCAACGGGCCGTCCGGAGGAAGGGAGGGCACCAGCCATGGGACTTGGTCACTTCGTAAACAAGGCAAAAGAGCAGCTAAATAGTGAGAAGGCTGAGCAGCTCTCGGATTCCGCTCTGGATAAGGCGAAGGACTTCGCCTCCCAGCGCACCGGCGGTAAATACTACGACAAGATCACGTCCGCACGCGACTCGATCGACGAGCGTATCGGCACTGAAGGTACCACGCCCGCAGAGGATCCTTCAACCGATCAGGTGAATGATCCGGCCGAAGCAAAGCCGCGACTCGACTCTGACCAGCAGCTCTAAGCCATCACCAAGCGAAACGTCCCCCGGGTTCCCTAACGGATCCCGGGGGGGTCAAGTCCCTTGTAGTGGTGTAACGGCGTTTTCCTCTCGTTTGGGGTTTTAGCTTGCTAGTGCGGGCGTGTCGGTATCGGTCATGGTCGT
>NZ_MQVR01000117.1 GCF_001907295.1 Bowdeniella nasicola | reverse complement strand
GTGAGTTGTAGAAGATGAACTCGAGGATCACGCGGTGACCGCCCTGCTGTCCAGCACGACCACCCCGCTACACCACTATGAGGGACTCAACTACCACGTCAC
Organism: Bowdeniella nasicola; assembly: GCF_001907295.1. GTDB lineage: Bacteria > Actinomycetota > Actinomycetes > Actinomycetales > Actinomycetaceae > Bowdeniella > Bowdeniella nasicola. The sequence goes on along the minus strand of NZ_MQVR01000117.1, from coordinate 4,174 downwards.
GGCAGTGACCTATCACGATGCGCCGCGGCGGGCACACTCGGTTGCTGCTCAGGGCGGGATCAATGCCGCACGTGGGCGCAAAGTCGACAACGACTCGTTTGGCCGTTTTGTCAAAGACACCGTTAAAGGTGGCGACTACCGCGGTCGCGAACGTGAGGTCTTTCGGTTAGCTGAAGAGTCGGCCCGAGTTATCGACCACATGAATGCACTCGGGGCTCCTTTTGCCCGCGAATATGGCGGTTCGCTTGACACGCGATCCTTTGGTGGCGTGCAGGTCTCACGGACGTACTACACCCGAGGGCAGACCGGCCAACAGCTACAAATAGCGGGTGCCGCAGCGCTCGGACAGCAGGTTGCTCGCGGTGCGCTCCGGTTACTCGTCCGTCACGAAATGGTTGATCTCATTGTGAAAGACGGTCGTGCCCAGGGAGTCATCGTTCGGAATCTGCTCACGGGTGAGTTGCAGCCGATCACCGCCCACGCGGTCGTGCTAGCTACCGGCGGGTACGGCAATATCTTTTACCATTCCACTCTAGCCAAGAACTCCAACGCCTCGGCATCATGGCGTGCCCACCGCCGCGGCGCATACCTCGCGATGCCGTCATTTATCCAGTTCCATCCGACAGCCCTACCCATCTCGACGCACTGGCAATCGAAATCGATCCTGATGAGTGAATCGCTTCGCAATGATGGACGGATTTGGGTGCCGGCCACTGCGGGCGATACCCGGGAGCCAAACGAAATCCCCGAAGATGAGCGCGACTATTACTTGGAGCGGAGATACCCAGCTTTTGGGAACCTCACTCCTCGAGATGTTGCCTCCCGTGCTGCGCGTGAACGAATTGATGCCGGCCATGGAGTCGGCCCTCTCAAGAACTCGGTCTACCTCGATTTCCGGGACGCACTGCAGCGTTACGGCAAGGAGACGATTAGCGCCCGATACGGGAACCTCTTCCACATGTATGAAGATGCCACCGGTGAAAACCCGTATGAGGTTCCGATGCGGATCGCTCCGGGGGCCCATTTCACCATGGGCGGACTTTGGTCTGATTACCAGCTCATGACCTCCATACCCGGACTGTTTGTCGCGGGTGAAGTCGGATCGAGCTATCACGGCGCCAACCGACTTGGTGCAAACTCCCTGCTGTCCGCCTGCGTAGATGGCTGGTTCACGATTCCATTCACCGTGCCGAACTACTTAGCCGACCACCTCGGGACGGAACCATTGCATGAGGATGACGAAGCCGTCCAGCAAACCCTCCATGACGCCTACGAACGCTTTGATCGCCTCCTCAACATCGGTGGCACCAAGCCCCCACTGTCATTCCACCGCGCTTTGGGAGAGATCCTTTACCGCGGGTGCGGAGTGAGTCGAGACCGAGAAGGATTGACCGACGCAATCGCTCAGATTCGCACGCTACGAGAGAACTTCTATAAGGACTTGAAGATCGCTGGATCAGCTAGCCGCATTAACCAGGAACTCGAGTACGCCGGGCGGGTTGAAGACTACCTTCAACTTGCGGAAGTGATGTGTGTCGATGCGCTCGATCGAGAAGAATCCTGCGGAGCCCATTTCCGCGTGGAGTATCAGAATGACGATGGCGAAGCGAAGCGCGACGACGAAAACTGGGCTCTCATCTCGGCCTGGCAGACAGGGAATTGGGAGGGCACCGCGAGCTTCACTCGCCATGTGGAGCCCCTAGAATTTGCCGCCGTGCCACTGCAAGTGAGGGATTACCGATGAAACTCATCGTGAGAGTGTGGCGACAAGAGGGCCCCGAGGACGCCGGTCAGTTCGAAACCCACGAGGTCAATGACCTCGAACCCTCGATGTCGATCCTTGAGCTTCTCGACAAGATGAACGATGACATCGTCACGGCGGGAGGCGATCCGGTCGTGTTCGAATCGGACTGCCGTGAGGGGATCTGCGGAGCGTGCGGGATCACGATCGATCGCCGAGCTCATGGCCCCGTGCCGCGGACCCCCGCCTGCCACCAACGCCTCGCGTCGTTTGACGACGGTCAGACGATCACCCTGGAACCATTTCGCTCCGCTGCCTATCCCGTCATCGCCGATCTCATGGTTGAACGTGGCTACCTGACCGATGTTCTCAATGTCGGTGGCGCCCCCAGTGTCGCTCCGGGAACTGCGCCAGACGCGGACAGCGACCGCATCACGCACGAAGATTCGGAACGTGCCCTCGATTTTGCTGCGTGTATCGGTTGCGGAGCCTGCGTTGCCGCATGCCCTAACGGTTCCGCCAATCTTTACGTCGGCGCCAAACTTGCCCATCTGTCCCTACTACCGATTCCCGCGAGCGAGCGAGGACGCAGAGCTCGCGAGATGATCGCCGAAATGGATCCGCATTTCGGCCCATGCTCCCTGCACGGGGAGTGTGCCGAAGTTTGCCCGGCGGATATTCCGCTGCTCGCGGTAAGTTACGTGAATCGCGAGCGGCTGCGTGCAGCAGTCCGGCAACACGATGATTAGAAGACACCTGTCAATTACGACACGAGAGAGTGCACCATATATGACCACACGGCTCGAAGAAGATCTGCTCGGTACCCGCGAAGTTCCCAGCGATGCCTACTACGGGATCCACACCCTCAGGGCGATCGAGAACTTCCCTATTTCCGGACGCCTCGTCCAAAGCGTGCCAGAGTTCGTGCGCGCGATGGCGCAGGTCAAGAAGGCCTCAGCGCTGGCAAACCAAGAGCTGGGCGCACTGCCCTTCGATATCGCGGACGCGATCATCGCGGGTTGCGACCAGCTGCTTGAGCACGATCGCTGCCTCGACCAATTTCCCATCGACCTGTTTCAAGGCGGCGCTGGCACCAGCGTCAACATGAACACGAACGAAGTCATCGCCAATCTTGCCTTGGAACACCTCGGCTATGACAAAGGCCGTTACGACATCATCAACCCCAACGATCACGTCAACAAGTCGCAGTCGACGAACGATGCGTATCCGACGGGACTGCGCCTCGCGATGTACGGCATGGTGCATGATCTCATGGGCCATATTCATGAGCTCGCGAACTCCTTCTTAGGCAAATCGAGGGAGTTCGAGCGCGTGTTGAAGATGGGACGCACCCAGCTCCAAGACGCTGTTCCGATGACCTTGGGACAGGAGTTCAAGGGGTTCGCGACAAACCTGGAAGAAGAGCTCGTAACACTTGAGCGCTGCTCCAACTACCTTCTCGGGGTCAACCTCGGAGCGACGGCGATCGGCACCGGATTGAACACACCCGATGGCTACGCGCACGTGGCAGCCGAGAAGCTGTCGGAGGTTACGGGACTGCCGATCACCTCGGCGCCCGATCTTGTGGAGGCCACCAGCGATAACGGCGACTACGTCCTCGTTCATGCGTGCTTGAAGCGGCTAGCTCACAAGCTGTCGAAGATCTCTAACGACCTTCGCCTCCTGTCCTCCGGCCCTCGGGCCGGCCTTAACGAAATCAACCTCCCGGAGATGCAAGCCGGTTCCTCCATCATGCCGGCCAAGGTCAACCCTGTGATCCCGGAGGTCGTCAACCAGGTGTGCTTCAAGGTGATCGGCAATGACATGACGGTCACCATGGCAGCCGAGGCAGGCCAGCTCCAGCTTAACGTCATGGAACCCGCGATGGCGGAAGCGATGTTTGAGTCGCTTCGGCTCCTTTCGGCAGCGAGTGACACGTTGCGGGAGCGGTGCGTCGACGGCATCACGGCCAATGAGGACAAGTGCCGTGCCTACGTCGAACAATCGATCGGTATCGTCACCTATCTCAACCCCATCATCGGGCACCATAACGGTGACCGGGTTGGTCGAGAGTGCGCGAAGACCGGCAAGTCTGTGAAGGAGGTTGTCGTCAAGATGGGTCTGCTCACCGAAGAACAGGTCGATGAGATTCTCACGACAGAGGCCTTCATGAAACCGAAGTACACCGGCAAGATCTACGCGCCTGACGAGCGCGGCTTGCCGACTACCTAACCACCACATACGCGGTAGCGGGCCACTGCCCCTGGGCAATGACGCTCAGCGGGCCGGCCCGTAGCCGATTTCACCACTGACCACGTGAGGATTCACTGTCATGATTTGGGGCCCTTCGGACTTGAGCGTGGGTTAGGTGCGTAGGCCTCCGCCGATCAGCAGCATTCTGAGGCGGTAGTTGGTGGGGTTGCGGAACCCTCT
>NZ_MQVR01000116.1 GCF_001907295.1 Bowdeniella nasicola | reverse complement strand
AGGAACCTTCATCTTCGGAGGGCCTCGACCCCTTCAACCAGCCGCCACGCCGCAAACCCGAACAACGCTACCTACACCCTGGATTGTGAAGAGCCGCCAAAGCGAAGATCGGCGAAACCCTGCGCTACCTCGCCGGAAACAAGGACTTCCGCAAGGGCATCCTCGCCCAGTTCCTCTACGTCGGTATGCAGACCGCGGTTTGGTCGTTCACCATCCGGCTGGCGCTGGCCCTGGATGAGGGTCTGAATGAACGCAATGCGTCCACCTTCATGGTCTTCAGTTTCATCGCCTTCTTCGTCGGCAAGTTCATCGCCAACCTGCTCATGACGAAGTTCAACGAGAACAAGGTGCTGATCGGCTACTCGGTGCTGGGCGTGGGCACCCTCGCCTACGTGGCGCTGGTGCCGAACATCACCGCGGTCTGGGCCGCGATCATCGCCTCCGGCCTGTTCGGGCCGTGCTGGGCCACGATCTACGCTCGCACCCTTGACACGATCAAGGACAAGCGGCACACCGAAACCGGTGGTGCGGTGATCGTGATGTCGATCATCGGCGGCGCCGTGGTTCCGGTCATCCAGGGCTGGGTGTCTGACCGCACCGGTTCGATGCAGTTGTCTTTCCTGGTCTCGATGCTCTGCTTCGTCGCCGTGCTGGTGTTCTTCTGGGACAGCCACCGGCAGGAGTTGCGCAAACCCCGGATCGATTCCTCCGAGACCATTGAGGAGGTGGCGAAATGAGCACCCGGATTGGCCTGCACCATGACTACTTCACCGAACAGCAGCGAACGATCCTCGAACACGACGGCATCACCGTCACCGCCTTCCGGTACGACACCGGGGTGGAGGCGCTCCGGCTGCAGAACGAGCGCGGCCACATCATCGTGCTGCCCTACCTGGGGCAGATGATCTGGGACGTGGTGTTCGATGGTCGTTCGCTGACCATGCTGAACATGTTCGATCAACCCCGGACGGTGGACACCGTGGTGGACACCTACGGCTGCTTCGCCTTTCACTCGGGACTGCTCAGCAACGGCTGCCCCGCCCCGGAGGACACCCACCCCCTGCACGGTGAGATGCCCTGTGCACCGATGCACCGCGCGTGGCTGGACGTGCGCGCCGGTGAGGTCGGTGTGGGAGGTGTTTACCACTACGTCCAGGGGTTCGGGCACCATTATGAGGCGAAACCCTCGGTGACGATCACCACCGACCGGCCGCGGCTGAGCATCGACATGGCGGTGACGAATCTGTCGAAATACCAGCCAATGCCACTGCAGTACATGTGCCACATGAACTACGCCTATGTCGAGGACGCCCGGTTCACCCAATCGATGGACGAGGAGGTCTTCCACCTGCGCGACACCGTACCGGCCCATGTGCAGCCGACCCCGGAGTGGGAGGAACTGAACGCCGAGATCCAACGTGGCGAAGTGGACTTTTCGACTCTGGCCGAGGGACACCGCTGCGATCCCGAGATAGTCTTCTTCGCCGACGACCTGGCTCGCCACGGCGAGGTCGTGGAGTTCGCAATGCACTCCGACGAGGGGTACGCCTACTCGACGAAGTTCGCTACGGCAGACTTCAACTACGCCACCAGGTGGCTGTTGTGGAATCCCGACCAGCAGGTTGCGGCGTTCTGTCTGCCGGCGACCTGCCGGCCCGAGGGGTACCTCGCGGCGGTTGCCCGAGGCACGCTGATCGAGCTGGCGCCCGGGGCGACCAGGGCATTCCACGTTGACACCGGAGTCAAGGAGGACTCATGACCATCGCAGTTATCGGGTCGAACATGGTCGACCTGATCACCTACATCGACCGGATGCCGGCCGACGGGGAAACCGTTGAAGCGCCCGATTTCGAGATGGGGTGCGGCGGCAAGGGTGCGAACCAAGCCGTGGCGGCCGCCAAACTCGGCTCGGAGGTGCTGATGTTGACCCGGGTCGGCGACGACATCTTCGCCGACAACACTGTGGCCAACTTCGAGCGTTTCGGTATCGACACCCGCTGCGTGTTGCGCACCGAGGGTCCCAGTGGCGTTGCGCCGATCTTCGTCGACAAGGACAGCCACAACCGGATCTTGATCATCAAGGGCGCCAACGCGAAGCTGAGCCCGGCCGACATCGACGCGGCTGCCGAGGACCTGAAACGGGCGAAGCTGATAGTGCTGCAGTTGGAGGTACCGCTGGAGACGGTCTACGCCGCGATCGACTTCGGGGGTCGCCACGACATTCCGGTGCTGTTGAACCCGGCCCCGGCCTGCGCGGACCTGGCTTTCGACCAGGTCGCCCGGTGCACCTACTTCATGCCGAACGAACCCGAGCTGGCCTTGCTGGCCGGGATGCCCGTCGACACCCTGGAGCAGGTCGAGGCCGCCGCCCGGAAGGTCGCGGCCAGCGGGGTGGCGAACGTCATCGTGACGCTCGGACGCCGCGGGGTGATGTGGCTGGCGGACGGGCAGGTGCAGACTGTGGGTGGCCTGGAGGTGCAGGCGGTCGACACCACCGGCGCCGGGGACGCCTTCATCGGATGCTTCAGCCATTCCGTGGTCAGCCACGGCGATGTCGCCAAGGCCTTGGCCGAGGCAAACCGCTACGCGGCCGACAGTGTCACCCGGCGGGGCACCCAGACGTCCTACGCCGACGAGGTGGTTGCCCACCCAGGGGCCTGAGGTCAGCGGCCGGTGCCGGCGTAGACGATCGCTTCGCCCTCGGCGTCGAGTCCGAAGGCGGTGTGGGCGGCGCGAACCGCCACGTCCACCTCGGGGGCATCGACCACCACCGAGATACGAATCTCGGAGGTGGAGATCATCCCGATGTTGATGCCGGCATCGGCCAGGGCCTTGAAGAACTTGGCGGTGACACCGGGGTGCGAACGCATCCCCACGCCGACTACCGACACCTTGCCGATCTGGTCGTCGTAGAGCAGTTCCTGGAAGCCGGCGGTCTCCTGAATGGCGGTCAGGGCCTGGGTTGCCTTGCGGCCGTCGGCGGTCGGCAGGGTGAATGAGATATCGGTGCGCGAGGTGTCGATCTTCGACACATTCTGCACAATCATGTCGACGTTGATTTCGTTCTCGGCGATCACCTCGAAGATCTTGGCGGCCACACCGACCCGGTCGGGCACCCCGACGATGGTGATCTTCGCCACGCCCCGGTCGTGGGCGACACCCGAAATCAGCGGCTGTTCCATGGGGGATCCTTCCTCGAGCTGGGTGACCCAGGTACCGGGGTTGTCACTGAACGAACTGCGCACGTGCACCGGCACGAGCTCACGACGGGCGTACTCCACGCACCGCAGATGCAGGATCTTGGCGCCACAGGCGGCCATCTCCATCATCTCTTCGTAGCTGATCCGCGGCACCTGACGAGCGCCGGGCACGATTCGCGGATCGGCGGTGAACACCCCGTCCACATCGGAGTAGATCTCGCAGTAGTCGGCCCCACAGGCCGAGGCCAGGGCGACCGCGGTGGTGTCGGAGGCGCCGCGACCCAGGGTGGTGACGTCCTTGGTGGTCTGGGAGACCCCCTGGAAGCCGGCCACGATCACGATGTCGCCCTCGTCCAGGGCGTTCATCACCCGGCCGGGGGTGATGTCGATGATGCGGGCATTGCCGTGGGTTTCGGTGGTGATCACGCCGACCTGCGAACCGGTGTAGGAGCGGGCCTTCACACCGAGATCGGCCAGGGCCATCGCCAATAGTGCCGCGCTCTGCCGCTCGCCGGTGGTGAGCAGCATGTCGAGCTCGCGGGGTGCGGGCATGGGGGAGACCTGCAGGGCCAGATCCATCAGCTCATCGGTGGTGTCACCCATGGCGGAGATCACCACGACGACCTCATTGCCGGCCTGTTTGGTCGCAACGATCCGTCGCGCGACCCGCTTGATGCTTTCGGCATCGGCGACCGATGAGCCACCGTATTTCTGCACGACGCGTGGCCCTTCGGAGCCCGTCTCTCGCGACGGCGCTACAGAATCACAACCACATGGACCACGGCGCGAGGAACGAAGCAAGCGAGGTACATTTCGCCTCGTCGGTCTGACTTCGGACAGATCGGGGGTCTGTCCGATGAACGGTGTGTAGGGTCCGGCGGTTTTCATTAGTGGGTGGTCCTCTCGAACCGTCCGGCGAAGATGATCGGATGCGCGTTCAGTGCAGGCTTCCACCTCATCACCCAGCGTGCCCGGCCTCCGCCGCTGGGGTCAAGCGAACGCGTCACCAGATACAGGCACTTGATCGCCGCGGCCTCGTTCGGGAAGTGCCCGCGAGCCCGGACCGCCCTGCGGTATCTCGCGTTGATCGACTCGATCGCGTT
>NZ_MQVR01000115.1 GCF_001907295.1 Bowdeniella nasicola | reverse complement strand
ACGACCATGACCGATACCGACACGCCCGCACTAGCAAGCTAAAACCCCAAACGAGAGGAAAACGCCGTTACACCACTACAAGGGACTTGACCGCATCGACGGTGCGCCCGTTGTCTGTAATGCGGTAGTGGCCGCGCTTCGGACGCTCCAACAGACCAGCTTGGGTAAGTCCAGAACACGCCCAGTTGATTCGGTTGACGTACCGGTGCTGACCGGAAGCGATCCTCTCCGCGCGTACATCTGCTGGCAGCTCCATGCGGGCGGCCACCAGTTCGCACACATCGCGCACTGCCCGTTCCTGGCCGTCAGCGAGAACCCGTAACACAACCGGCCGGAACTGATCGATCGTCGGCGTGTTATCGCTAGCCATGGACATCCTCGTCATTCGTATCTACACAAAACCACTTGCTCCTGATCCTACCGGTCAGGGTTTCACCCATAAGAAAGGAACACACTCATGGCCACGATTGGTTTGGACAAGCTCTACTACGCCACCATCACCGAAAACCCCGATACGGGTGAGGAGACCTACGCCAAACCCAAACCCCTCGCGAAAGCGATCTCCGCAGAACTGAGTGTTGAGGTTGCTGAAGCGATCCTGTATGCCGATGACGGGCCGAGTGAGATCGTCAAGGAATTCAAATCCGGAACCCTCACCCTCGGCATCGATGATCTGGGTGGTGAAGCAGCCGCAGCCCTCACTGGGGCGACCGTGGACGCGAACGGCGTCCTCATCTCCGCCTCAGAAGACGGCGGCAGCCCGGTGGCGATTGGTTTCCGCGCAGCACGCTCCACGGGGAAGTATCAGTATTTTTGGCTCTACCGGGTCAAGTTTGCCCTCCCAACAGAAACGCTGGCCACCAAAGCCGACTCGATCACGTTCTCCACCCCGAGCATTGAGGGCACGATTTTGCGCCGTAACAAACCCGACGCTACCGGCAAGCACCCATGGAAAGCCGAAGTCACCGAAGGAGCCACCGGCGTGAAAGCTGAGACGATCTCCAGCTGGTACAGGCAGGTGTATGAGCCTGCCGCTACAACCAGCATCAAACCGACAAACAACTAGAACAGCAGGTAAGCCATGACAGCGAAAACCCAAACCAGCCCGGCCGGTAGCCCCTCTTTAAAAAGCGCGACAATCACTATCGCAGGTCAAGAATACGAACTCGTCCTCACTACCCGCGCGACCCGCCTTATAGCTCAACGTTACGGAGGGCTAGAACATTTAGGTCAAGCCCTGGAAACTAGCGAAGATATGGATAAGTCACTCGGTGAGGTAATCTGGCTCATCGCCCTGCTCGCTAACCAGTCCGTACAAATACACAACCTCACCCATCCAGACGATAAACGCCCAGAACTGACCGAAGAAGCGGTCGAGTTACTAACCGTGCCTGCAGATTTAGCTGACTATCGAGAGGCTATCGCCCAGGCACTCCAACGCGGCACCCGGCGAGCAATCATGACCGAGACCCCAGACCCAAAAGAGCAAACCAAGAAAAAGGACACCTAATAGATAGTGACGAGGCAATCTTTACCCGCCTGACCTATATCGGGCTCGCCCACCTGGGACTGACCCGCAGGCAAATCGACCTGACCATATTCGGTGAACTATTAGATCTGGTGGACTGCTGGCGCATCGAAACAGGCAGAGCCCACCCGAAACGCATCTGGTTTATCGATGATGTGCTACCTGATGGGGTCTAGGCGTCGTCTGGGGTGAAAATGTCTTCAATCTTGCAGTTGAAGGTTTTCGCGATAGTAAAGGCTAAGGGCAGGGAGGGGTCGAAGCGGCCTTTTTCGATGGAGATCACGGTTTGGCGGCTGACTCCGAGTAGTTCGGCGAGTTTTTCTTGTGACCAGCCAGCCTGTTTGCGGAGCGTGACGAGATTGTTTTTCACGACTTACCTGTGTTTCGCCCACAAATAGGAAATCCCGTAGACAAGGAATTCGAACACGACAATTCCTGCCAACACGAATGAGACGTTACCTGATGTTACTGCTGCGCCGATGCCTGCTGCTGCGATGGTGATTAGGAAAGTGTTCGTGGCTGCGAGCGAGTGCCAGTGGTGCTCCACGGCTTGTTCTGGATGGGCGGTCGCCCCCGGCAGACTTGAGCGGTCAACGATTAGCATCCACACCAAGGCGATGAGAGGACCGGCCAAACAGGCTGCGAGTATCGCCACCGCCGCCCATCGGTACGGGCCAGTCGGGTTGGCCGCCACCCGGAACACGGCGGCACCAATCGCCAGTAACGCCCCTACGGGCACCGCCGGGAAGATCGCTGGGATCTTCGTTTTGCGCATATACCCCCACGCTGGTCGTTTGGTAGTTACCTCTTCCATGATGGGCTCCATACATTCTCCTGATCTGCTCTAACACCAACCACCCTAATGTTAAAGACGCTTTACGTCAAGTGTATTTGACATTATTTGTGAAAGGATCCCTCCCATGGCTGATTCGTCTTTTGGTTTGAAGATTGGCCTTGAGGGTGAGCGGGAGTTTAAGCGCGCGATCACGGATATTAATCGTGAGATGCGGGTTTTGGGATCTGAGATGAAGTTGGTGGCTTCTCAGTTCGATAAGAACGATAAGTCTGCTTCAGCGTTGACTTCTCGTAACCAGGTGTTGGGCAAAGAGATTGAGGCGCAAAAAGCCAAGATTCAGACCCTTAAGAGCGCTCTTGATAACTCTGCTACCAGTTTTGGGGAAAATGATTCTCGTACGAAGAATTGGCAGATTCAGCTCAATAACGCTCAGGCGACTTTGAATGGTCTTGAGGGTGAGCTTAAAGAGAATAATTCTGCTCTTTCCAAGTTTGCCGATGAGGCTGATGGTGCGGGTGATGATGCGAAAACTGCAGCTAAGGACACTGGACACCTAGAAAATGCTGTAGATGAGCTGGGTTCGCAGATGGATGGTACCAGTTCGAAGACTCGCATTTTTGGTGACGTGCTTAAAGCCAGCCTGGCAGCGGAAGCTGTTGTTGGTGGGGTGAAAGCTATCGGGCACGCCATCGCGGGTATCGCTAAAGGCTTCGGCTCAGCGATGAAGGATGGTTTGGACTATAACGCCCGGATGGAGCAATACACCACCTCGTTTACCACGATGCTGGGTGATCAAGCCAAAGCCCAAAAACTAGTCAATGATCTGAAGTTGGAAGCGGCTCGTACTCCGTTTGGGATGGAGGATCTAGCCAAGGCCACCCAAACGTTGATGGGGTTCGGCATGAGCGCTGAAGAATCCCAGGTACGCCTCAAACAGTTAGGTGATATCAGCCAGGGGGATGCTGGAAAGTTCGAATCCCTCACGTTGGCATTTGCTCAAATGAGCTCCACTGGCAAGTTGACTGGTCAGGATTTGAACCAGATGATTAACGCGGGGTTCAACCCTTTAGAGGAGATTTCCCGTAAGACCGGTAAAAGTATCGGTGAGCTCAAAGAAGAAATGGCTAAGGGCGCGATCAGTGCGGATATGGTTGCGGATGCGTTTGCTAGTGCCACAAGTGAGGGTGGCCGGTTTTATGGGGCGATGGATGCCCAATCCAAAACCTTCTCTGGCCAACTAGCTACGCTAAAAGACGGGGTCGATAACCTTAAAGGCCTACTTGCTGGAGGTTTGACCACGGCTTTGGCTGGCACGGTTATGCCGATGGTTAATGGTTGGGTCGATGAGCTCACGAGCGCTTTCGAGACCGGTGGCGCGCCAGCCCTGATCGAGGCCTTCGGGCAAATCCTGAAAGAAGCACTGGCATTTATCGCCGAACAGCTCCCACAGGTGGTTGAGACCGGCATGAGCATTTTGACCGCGCTCCTTGATGGGATTATCAAGGTGTTGCCACAAGTAGCTGAGACGGCGGTGACGCTGATTATCGCGCTGGTCGAGGCGATTATCGAAGCCCTACCGTCCCTGTTGGAGGCGGCGATTCAGATCATCGCCACCCTCGTCTCTGGTATCGGCGAAGCGCTACCTGAGTTGATTCCTGCGGCGGTGGAGATGCTTATGGCTTTGGTGCAGGGCCTGGTCGATAACCTCCCGTTGCTTCTTGATGCGGCGTTGCAGCTCATCACCGGACTTACCGAAGGTTTGATCGCAGCCATCCCCGTCATTATCGAAGCCCTCCCGCAGATCATCACCGGCATAGTGACCTTCCTCGTCGCGGCAATCCCGCAAATCATCGAAGCAGGAATCCAGCTACTGACGGCGTTAATTGGGGCGTTGCCGCAAATCATTACAACGATCGTTGCCGCGTTGCCGCAGATCATCGGCGCGATTGTGTCGGCGATTGGTGGCCCTTCGGACTTGAGCGTGGGTTAGGTGCGTAGGCCTCCGCCGATCAGCAGCATTCTGAGGCGGTAGTTGGTGGGGTTGCGGAACCCTCTGGC
>NZ_MQVR01000114.1 GCF_001907295.1 Bowdeniella nasicola | reverse complement strand
TGAGTTGTAGAAGATGAACTCGAGGATCACGCGGTGACCGCCCTGCTGTCCAGCACGACCACCCCGCTACACCACTATGAGGGACTCAACTGCGGAGTGTGGCACCACGACGGTATGGGTCGGTGATCAGGGAGTCCGCTACTACGCCCATGGGCGTGGCCTTACGACGTCGTCCCATCTTCTGGAGGCGCAAGCGCGAGCATCCTCGAACCGTAATGAACGCCTTGAGGTTGCTCGTCGAATGTACACGAAGCGATTCGCAGGCGAGTCTGTTGACGCGTTCACGATGCAGCAGCTTCGAGGCCGAGAAGGCGTGCGCATGGCGAGGATCTATCGATCCTTGTCTGCTCGGTATGGAGTCGCGTGGGGCGGGAGAAGCTACGATGCCGACGATTTCTCCCGCTCGGACCCCATCAACGCCGCGATTTCTTCGGCAAATGCGGCCCTATATGGTCTCGTCCATTCCGTCATTGTGGCGCTTGGTTGTAGCCCCGGGCTCGGCATCGTTCACAACGGAAACTCACGAGCCTTCGTATTCGACATCGCCGATCTTTACAAAGCCGACGTGTTTCTTCCCATCGCCTTCGAGGCGGTTGCCGAAACTACCGCAGACCTCTTTGGGGAAGTCCGAAGACGAATGCGCGACCGAATGAAAAGACAGAAGCTCATCTCTCAGATTGTTCACGATATCCAGGAGGTCCTGGGGGTTGAGCCTGAGCTTGAAGCAAGTGTTGTGTCGCTGTGGGATTACCAGCAAGGGAAAGTGTCGGCTGGGACGAATTGGGGAAGCTCGTGGCCGTCGTAACGCTAGTGACAACCGCCGCCCCGCCCTCACTTCGCGGAGAGTTGACACGCTGGTTCCTCGAGGTAGCTCCCGGCGTCTACGTCGGGCAGGTCTCCCAACGCGTGCGAGAGCAGCTTTGGCTACTAATTCAGGACCACATCGGTCCTGGTCGCGCGATTCTCTCCTACTCAAACAACTCCGAGCAGGGATTTGGGTTTGAGGTTATTGGACACGACCGCCTCCCCATTGAGCGCGAAGGTTTGACCTTGATCTGGCAGCCCAGCCTGGTGAAGCAGTCGGGAGCTTCTCCAGGCGATCCTTCCGATTCCCAGTCGTGGGGTGTGGGAAGTCGACGACGGAGCTATCGAGGAAATTACGGCCGAAGATGAGATGGGTTCTCACCTAGCGAGTGAACGAAATCGGCCAGTTTTCGACGGGTTTTCGTTATGATCTTTAGTCAGCTCCCCGCGCTCGCGGGGATGAGCCGCTCACGTGGACAGTGCCGCGTACCGGGCCCCGCAGCTCCCCGCGCTCGCGGGGATGAGCCGCGATCGCGGACGAAACCTACACCTACGATCCGCAGCTCCCCGCGCTCGCGGGGATGAGCCCGTTCACGTCAATGGTCAATGCTGCGAGTGAGCCAGCTCCCCGCGCTCGCGGGGATGAGCCCGGGATAGGGCCGTCTGTATCAACGGAGCTCATCAGCTCCCCGCGCTCGCGGGGATGAGCCCACTATGTGTATATACTGGGGGTACAAGGCAGGCAGCTCCCCGCGCTCGCGGGGATGAGCCGGTACAAGGCCAAGGGATAAGGCCCCGGCCAGACAGCTCCCCGCGCTCGCGGGGATGAGCCGTCCGGTAAGGCGAGCGCTAAGGCCGCGCTGGGCAGCTCCCCGCGCTCGCGGGGATGAGCCCCAGAACCCGTCGTGGGGCGAGAGCGAGATCGGCAGCTCCCCGCGCTCGCGGGGATGAGCCGACCGTTCTCACCGACCGTGAACGACACGGTGACAGCTCCCCGCGCTCGCGGGGATGAGCCTAACGCAGGCAGCACCAGCCAGCGAGCGCGAACCAGCTCCCCGCGCTCGCGGGGATGAGCCGTCATCCTGGAGGACACCGAAGATGGGGCGCTGCAGCTCCCCGCGCTCGCGGGGATGAGCCCCCGAATGGTATTTTCTCCGCCGTGTTTTCGATCAGCTCCCCGCGCTCGCGGGGATGAGCCGATGAGGGGCGCATACTCGGCGACGTTTTTCAGCAGCTCCCCGCGCTCGCGGGGATGAGCCTACGCCCCGCATCGTACTGGCGGTTAAAGGTGGCAGCTCCCCGCGCTCGCGGGGATGAGCCGGAAGCACACCCATGGCTAAGTCCACGTCCAATCAGCTCCCCGCGCTCGCGGGGATGAGCCGGAAAAGACCATCGAGGGGGAACTCGCGCGTTTCAGCTCCCCGCGCTCGCGGGGATGAGCCGTCGTACGCGCCCATCAGATCGCCCGGCAGTGGCAGCTCCCCGCGCTCGCGGGGATGAGCCGGAGCCCGCATGTCGATGAACGTCGGCGAACTGCAGCTCCCCGCGCTCGCGGGGATGAGCCGTCTTGAAAAATAACGCGTTCGCAGCGCTCGAGCAGCTCCCCGCGCTCGCGGGGATGAGCCTCGACTCTGGCTTATGGACGAGTGGTTTGTTGACAGCTCCCCGCGCTCGCGGGGATGAGCCGATCATTTTCCCCTTAGCTGGAATACGGCGCTACAGCTCCCCGCGCTCGCGGGGATGAGCCCGGCAGATACCCGACTTCCAGCCAGTTTCGTACCAGCTCCCCGCGCTCGCGGGGATGAGCCGTCAGAGGTCAAGTCGGCCTATGTGCTCCAGGGCAGCTCCCCGCGCTCGCGGGGATGAGCCCCGGCGGTTAGGTTCGGTTAGGTTGAGGGTTTCCAGCTCCCCGCGCTCGCGGGGATGAGCCGTAGACCTCCACTCCAGTCTGGTCGCCAGCGGCCAGCTCCCCGCGCTCGCGGGGATGAGCCGAGGTAGGCGTGTGAGGGGTCGATGACGTATCCCAGCTCCCCGCGCTCGCGGGGATGAGCCTCTCCATCTTGTAGACGGGAAGGGTGCTGCGAGACAGCTCCCCGCGCTCGCGGGGATGAGCCCGAGACCGTGCCGCAGATCGATGCGCAGGCGCTCAGCTCCCCGCGCTCGCGGGGATGAGCCCAGGACGTAACTGGTTTTGTCGGCTAGGACGGTCAGCTCCCCGCGCTCGCGGGGATGAGCCCCTGGCGTGAGCGGCGAGTGCTACCTCGTCCCGCAGCTCCCCGCGCTCGCGGGGATGAGCCTCTTCCCCTTATAACCCTCCGCCGGCAACTCCACAGCTCCCCGCGCTCGCGGGGATGAGCCACAGTACGCGGCCGGGCAGGAACAGCGCCGCCTCGCAGCTCCCCGCGCTCGCGGGGATGAGCCCGAGACCGTGCCGCAGATCGATGCGCAGGCGCTCAGCTCCCCGCGCTCGCGGGGATGAGCCCAGGATTCTGACGGATACCGCTTCCGCAACTGGCAGCTCCCCGCGCTCGCGGGGATGAGCCGAGAAGAAGTCCGTCCCGACTCCGAAGGACGTCCAGCTCCCCGCGCTCGCGGGGATGAGCCTTTCTAGCCGTCATCCAGGAGGCGTACGGCCTGGCAGCTCCCCGCGCTCGCGGGGATGAGCCGCGCCGAATCGAGATGCAACGTACGCATATTCACAGCTCCCCGCGCTCGCGGGGATGAGCCCGTAGGCGTTGCCACTGAGCGCGAGCGATAGCACAGCTCCCCGCGCTCGCGGGGATGAGCCCCGGCTGCACGACGTTGTTATAGAGCCAGGAAAACAGCTCCCCGCGCTCGCGGGGATGAGCCGTCGAATTCGCCCTTCACCCACCAGCCGTGGTCCAGCTCCCCGCGCTCGCGGGGATGAGCCTTTCGTTTAGTTTTCGGGTCATCCATTTTGGGGCAGCTCCCCGCGCTCGCGGGGATGAGCCCGCGGGCAAGACCTCGTTCGAAATCTTGTCCATCAGCTCCCCGCGCTCGCGGGGATGAGCCGGTATGCGCATATACCTAACGCGGCATTCCCACCAGCTCCCCGCGCTCGCGGGGATGAGCCAGAGTCGGACACCTTCGCGCATCAGATGCAGGTCCAGCTCCCCGCGCTCGCGGGGATGAGCCTCCAGGCCGGACGACGGTGTGGACGGCTCACCGCAGCTCCCCGCGCTCGCGGGGATGAGCCGGGCATCGAGTTGATCGTGACGGCGGGTCATGCCAGCTCCCCGCGCTCGCGGGGATGAGCCCCGTCCACAATCATCTTTCCCCATCGACGCCGGCAGCTCCCCGCGCTCGCGGGGATGAGCCGGAATATTCCCGCCCCACACCACGCGCACCGGACAGCTCCCCGCGCTCGCGGGGATGAGCCCAGACGACGTGGCTCGGCTTCGGCATCGGTCTTCAGCTCCCCGCGCTCGCGGGGATGAGCCAGCGATGCTGCGAGAGTCCCTCCGAATCGATGAACAGCTCCCCGCGCTCGCGGGGATGAGCCTGAATTTTGCACTCTATCGTCCCAAGGTAGTGGCAGCTCCCCGCGCTCGCGGGGATGAGCCGCCGA
>NZ_MQVR01000113.1 GCF_001907295.1 Bowdeniella nasicola | reverse complement strand
TGAGTTGTAGAAGATGAACTCGAGGATCACGCGGTGACCGCCCTGCTGTCCAGCACGACCACCCCGCTACACCACTATGAGGGACTCAACTAGCTCGGATCCGGTCTACCTGGAGCGTAAGGAACAGGGGCTTATCGAGTTGCGGGGAGCGCATGAGTACGAAGAACGCCCGGGGGCTAAACGCTCGGTCCTCATCTTTCTCATCGCGATCATCGCCGTGGTGACCTATGCGGCGCTCATATCGGAAAATCTCCACATCATCTCCGATCCGACACTGCCGCGGACCGAGGCGATCATGTCGATCATGCTCGCGGCGGCGATGGCCATTACGATCCTGTGCCGTATCGACCCGTCCGAGATTCTTGGAATGCAGACCTTCCGTTCCGGTATGTCGGCGTGTGTCTGCGTCCTTGGGGTGGCGTGGCTAGGTACGACGTTCGTCTCGACGCATATGGAGGCCATTACTGCCTTTGCCGGCTCGGCCCTGACTGCCTATCCCTGGTTGCTTGCCGTCGTGCTGTTCTTCGCAGCGGCACTGCTGTACTCCCAAGCCGCGACAACCAAGGCGCTCATGCCGACGGCGATCGCGCTCGGCGCGAGCCCGATTGCGGCGATCGCGGCCTTCCCGGCGGTCTCGGCACTGTTCGTCCTGCCGACGTATCCGACGTTGCTGGCTGCCGTCGAGATGGACGATACCGGCTCTACCCGCGTCGGACGCGCGATCTTTAATCACCCGTTCATGATCCCGGGCATTGTCAATATTGCCTTGGCCGTAGGACTCGGTTTCCTCTTTGGCTCGCTTATGCTCTGAGCGCGTGATCGGAAAGGATCTCAGCGGCTTCATCCACGGAATCCACTAGGAAGATGGATGAGGCCGCTGGGCCCGACGATACGACGGCATACAGTAGCGGCCAGGCGGGCAGGACGCGGGTCCAGTAGTCACGGTCGATGAGGACCATCGGGGCTACGGCCTCGGGCGGCGAATAGTGGTTTTCGCACGCGTCCTGGAAGATTTCCTGGACAGTGCCGGCGTGGCCTGGTAGGAAAGCGATTCCGGCGTCGCAGATCTCGAGCAGGATTGACTCGCGCAGGGCATTGGTGAAGTACTTCGCGGTATGCGTAGCAAACAGGTTGGGCGGCTCATGGCCATAGAACCAGGTTGGAATGCCAAGGCTTGGCGTGCCCTCGTAGTCGCGAATGAGGTCGAACGCGACGCGCGCCCAGGCCGTGGCATCGGGCACGAAGCTCGGCGCGCTCGCCAATGACTCCAGCGCATTGTGCAGGCGGGTGCCGTCAGCGGTGAAGAATGCGCCGAGATTCACGGCCTCCATTGCGCCTGGTCCGCCGCCGGTGGCGACGGTGAGGCCCTGCCGGGCGAGGACCTGGCCGAACCGGGCTGCTTTGGCATACTGGTCGGAGCCACGCTGCAAAGCGTGGCCGCCCATGACTCCGGCGATATGGGGTGCGAAGACCCCACGACTTTGGATATCGGCCAGGGCATCGGAGATACCGTGATCGTGCAGCGCTGTCGCGAGCGTGACGCGAACGTCGCCGCGGGTGTCTTGGCGTTTGGTCCACGCATAGACCTGCGCGTCGAAGGTAGCCTCGTAGCCGCCCTCGTCTAACCCGGCGTAAAGCTGTTGCGGCGTGTACAGGCTGGCCCGGTACATGTTGAAGGGGATGTCGCGGATCCGGGGGAAGACGAGGCCGCCGCGAGCCCGCAGGGATTCTTCGTCCGCCTTAGTGAGCGCGCAGCCGAGGAAGATCGCGCCCGGCGGGTTAAGCGCGCGCAATTCTGCGGAGCGTTCGCGTAGGTCGACTCCTTGAATGTGCCATCCCGACATTTTCTTGGCTCCTCGAGCAACGAGTTCGTCGAACTTCTCGAGGGTTTCGATATCGGTGGCGCGTGGTTGGCGGGAGTAGAGCGATTGGGACATGGTGGCCTTTCTATGCAGCAAGCGGCCTGCAGACCGTGAGGTCGGCAGGCCGCTGTGCGCTAGGGACGCGCGTTAGGCGTCGCCGTCAACGTTGCCGGATTCGCCGGCGTTGACGTTGAACAGGTCGTACTTCTCGATGGCCTGGCGGGCGGCATCACCGTCAACCTGGCCGGACTTGCCCAGCGCCTGCAGGGCTCGCGCCACCATCGAGTGCGAGTCGATGAAGAAGTGACGACGTGCAGCGGCGCGGGTATCGGAGAAGCCGAAACCGTCGGCACCAAGGACGAAGTAGTCGCCCGGTACCCACGCACGAATCTGATCGGGCAGCATGTGGTCGTAATCGCTCGTGGCGATGAAGGGACCTTCACTGTCAGACAGCTTGGCGGTGACGTAGGGCGTCCAGGCTTCCTCCTCGGGGTGCAGGAAGTTGTGCTGCTCGGCTGCGATCGCGTCGCGACGCAGCTCGTTCCAGCTCGTGACGGACCATACAGCCGCGTCGACTCCCCAGTCCTCGGCGAGGATTTCCTTGGCATGCATCGCCCACGGCACGCCAACGCCAGAAGCCAGCAGCTGGACCTTCGGGCCGTTGCCGGAATGGTCGGCGATGCGGTGGATGCCCTTGATAATGCCGTCGACGTCAACATCGTCCGGCTCGGCAGGCTGCTGGTACGGCTCGTTGTACACGGTGAGGTAGTACATGACGTTCGGGTCGCGATCGTCCTTGCCGTACATGCGCTGCAGACCGTCTCGCACAATGTGCCGGATCTCGTAGGCGTAGGCCGGGTCATAGTGGACCATCGACTCGTTGGTCGCCGCGAGGATCGGGGAGTGGCCATCCATGTGCTGGGTGCCTTCACCCGCGAGCGTAGTCTTACCTGCCGTCGCGCCGATGATGAAGCCGCGCGCCAGCTGGTCGCCGGCGGCCCAGAACTGGTCTCCCGTGCGCTGGAAGCCAAACATCGAGTAGAAGATGTACACCGGGATGAGCGGCTCACCCTGCGTGGCGTAGGAGGTGCCGACGACCTGGAACGCCGCGGCGGAGCCGGCCTCGTTGATACCAGTGTGCAGGATCTGGCCCTGCTCGCTCTCCTTGTAGCTCAGCATGAGGTCGTGGTCGACGGCCGTATAGTTCTGGCCGTGGACGTTGAAGATCTTCGCGGTCGGGAAGATCGAGTCCAGACCAAAGGTCCGTGCCTCGTCGGGGATGATCGGGACGATGCGACGCCCGATCTCCTTATCCTTCATGAGCTCCTTGAGCAAGCGGACGAAGCCCATCGTCGTCGCGACTTCCTGGCTGCCGGAACCCTTCGCGAGGATCTGGTAGGGCTTGTCGCCGGGCAGCGTGAGCTCGGTCGAGTTCGGTGCCTTGCGTTCCGGCACGAAACCACCGAGGGCACGCCGCCGCTCGAGCATGTACTGCAGCGCCGGATCGTCCTCGCTCGGCCGGTAGTACGGCGGCTGGAACGGATCGGCTTCGATCTGCTCGTCGGTGATGGGGATGTGGAGAAGATCGCGCAGGGCCTTCAGGTCCTTGATCTTCATCTTCTTCATCTGGTGCGTGGCGTTACGGCCCGCGAACGAGGGGCCGAGGCCGTAGCCCTTGATGGTATGCGCGAGGATGACGGTCGGCTGGCCGGTGTGCTCGGTCGCGGCCTTATAGGCGGCGTAGACCTTGCGGTAGTCGTGGCCGCCGCGCTTCAGCGCCCAGATCTGGTCATCGGTCCAGTTGGCGACGAGCGCCTTGGTGCGCGGGTCGCGACCGAAGAAGTGTTCGCGGACGTATGCGCCGTCATTCGCCTTAAACGTCTGGAAGTCGCCGTCCAGCGTGTTGTTCATGAGGTGGACGAGTGCGCGGTCCTTGTCGGCGTTGAGCAGGGTGTCCCACTCGCGGCCCCAGATGACCTTGATGACGTTCCAGCCGGCGCCGCGGAAAAACGCTTCCAGTTCCTGGATGATCTTGCCATTGCCGCGGACCGGGCCGTCGAGACGCTGCAGGTTGCAGTTGACGACGAAGGTCAGGTTGTCGAGCTGCTGCTGTCCGGCGAGCTGGAGCATGCCGCGCGATTCGGGCTCGTCCATTTCGCCGTCGCCAAGGAACGCCCAGACGTGCTGCTGGGAGGTGTCCTTGATACCGCGCTCGTGCATGTAGCGGTTGACCCAGGCGTTGTAGATCGCCTGCGACGGGCCAAGGCCCATGGAGACCGTCGGGAATTCCCAGAAGTCCTCCATGCGGCGCGGGTGCGGATAAGACGGGATGCCGCGGCCACCGGCAGGGCGGGAGTATTCCTGACGGAAGCCATCGAGGTCGGCTTCCGACAGGCGGCCTTCGATGAAGGCTCGCGCGTAGTTACCGGGGGCGGCATGGCCCTGGAAGTAGACCTGGTCGCCACCACCGGGGTGGTGCTTGCCACGGAAGAAGTGGTTGAAGCCGACCTCATAGAGCGTCGCAATCGACGCATAGGTCGAAATATGGCCACCCACGCCAGTTGAGTCCCTCATAGTGGTGTAGCGGGGTGGTCGTGCTGGACAGCAGGGCGGTCACCGCGTGATCCTCGAGTTCATCTTCTACAACTCAC
>NZ_MQVR01000112.1 GCF_001907295.1 Bowdeniella nasicola | reverse complement strand
CGACTGAACGTCATGTACGCGATGATGAAAACAGGCACGCTATACGAGCCCCGAATCTCTGCAGCTGCTTGACAACCACCATAGGGACACCCCCCTTTGAGTGGTACCCGCTAACGGAAGGCAAAAATCACACCCCTCTGCCACAGAGTGGGGCATAGATCGAGCAAGAGGATTACTCGGAGGTGAGACGCAAAAGGAAAGACAACTCACTGAGCTCACGCCTGGAGCAACGAAACCCCTGTTCAACAGGGGTTCTTACGCTCACGCAGCAGTTATCAAATCCGACGTCTTTGTCTCGATGTAGATCAGCTTGACGGCACGTGAGTAGCCGTTCTTCAGGAGCTTGAGCACCTGCAGGTTGTCGCCCTCGATCAGGACGTCATGGGCGTCCGCCCAGTGTAGGGAAGCATCCTCATCGGGAATGAGCGTCGCCGTAGTCGGGACACGGGCATCCTGGCGTGCCCGCTCGATACCGGGCCAGCTGAAGGAGAAGGCAGGCTCGACCTCGCCGCCGAGGCCGAGCGCTCCGAGCAAGGCATCGCGGTCAAGTTCCCCGTCGAGGAAGGCACTGGGCACCAGGTCGCGGAGTTGGGCGAGCAGCTCTCCGTGAGCGTCCCGGGTCTCATCCGGCACCGACGGGGTCATCGAGTGACCTCCTGGCGACGGGCGTCACGGTTACGCGTTGTGCTGCTGGGGCCGTGCGACCACCTGGTGCTGAACGTTGTCATGCTGTGCTGGTTCTCCTCCGCGCTGAGGCGCGTCTTAAGTTGTGCTCTCGGGGCGTGTCCTACGCTACCGACGACCACTGACACTGCTATGGCGCCGCGCCGGAGGCGATGCCGAGAGGGGTTTCGCGACGGGGAGCCAGACAGGCTCGACCGAGCGTCACGATCGGCCCCAATTATCTCATGACCGGCCTCTTTCGTGAAGAGCTGCCCGCCGCACCCGCGTCGGCCACGGTGCACTACCTCGCTCAGGCCTCCTGGGCCAGGCACTACCAAACGAAGAAGAAGGGAGCCGCCCACATGGGCGACTCCCTTACTTCGTTGACCCTGGAAGCTCCTCCAAACCCGGCCCATAGGGTCGGTGTTTGCAGTAAGCCTCACCTGGTCGGGCTGGCGGGATTTGAACCCACGACCCCTTGACCCCCAGTCAAGTGCGCTACCAAGCTGCGCCACAGCCCGTAGTTCGATGAGCTCGAACTAACCTAGTTGAGTATAGGGCACCGCGGCGCCCGAACGCGAATCGCGTGCGGCGTGATTCTCGCGAGATCTAGGCGGTCTCGCGTTCCTTGTCAGCAACGTCACCATCGGAGTTGTGGCGTCGTTTCGCGGGCCACCAGATCCACTCCCCTACATCGTGGGTGAAACCACCAACGAGGAGGGTGCGGACGATAAATGTGTCGATGAGAACGCCAAGCGCAACGATAACTGCAAGCTGCAGCATGAAGAGTAAGGGAATCACCGAGAGCACCGCGAATGTCGCCGCGAGGACGAGCCCCGCAGATGTGATGACGCAGCCCGTTGTCGCAAGGGCTTTTCGCAGGGCTTCCTTTGTCCGGTGGTGCATCGATTCTTCGCGCACCCGCGTCATCAGGAAGATCGTGTAGTCGATTCCAAGCGCGACGAAGAATACGAATCCATAAAGCGGGACCCCGGGATCGGCCCCTGGCAGATCGAGCAGGTGGTTGAATGCCAGCGCCGCGAGCCCCATGGTGGCAAGGAATGATAGACAGTTCGCCACGATCAACATCAGCGGCGCTGCCAGTGAGCGCAACAAGATGATGAGCATGATGAAGATGCCTAGCAACGTGACGGGAAAGACCAGCCAAATATCTGCACGTGCCGTGTCTCGCGTCTCGGTCGCCACCTCGAGCATGACTTTGCCGTCGACAACTTTGGCCTTCTGCATCGGGCGGCGGGCCCTGCTCGCCTTGGCCGCCGGCGCCCGGCGGCATTCCTTAGGGCATATCCGCATAGGGTTTGACGTCTTCAACCCCATCCAAATCAGCGATCGCATCGGCGACGCTGGAGGCTTCATCTTCGGTGACGATCACCTGAACCGGCTGGACGGCACCAGCGGGGAAATGATCTTCCAGTACTTGGTTTCCGGAGACTGCGTCGCTGCCACGGATGAGGATATCCGAGTCGGAGGTGCCGTTCGCTTTGAACGTCGGTGCTAGTGCCGACGCCGCGATGAGGAGTAACGCAGTCCCGATCCAGACCATGCGGTCGCGGCGGGCGACGAATCGAGCCACCGCTGACCAGAGCCGATGCTTCTCCCGATGCTCTGAGTCCGTGCGCGGAATCGAGGGCCAGAAGAACCCGCGGGAACGCTTGCCGAGAATCAGCAGCAGTGCGGGCAACAGCGTAAGGGCCGCAAGGAGGGCTGCCACGATTCCGATTGTGGCGATTGGACCGAGAGAGCGGGTGGCAGACAACCCCGAGAGCAGCAGCGCAAGCAGGCCGACAATAACCGTCGCGCCGGAGGCCACAATAGCGGGCGTAGCCCCCTTTAAGGCGGCCACCATCGCGTCACGCGGCAGCTCGTGTTCGCTTAGCGCCTCGCGGTAGCGGGCCACCAACAGCAGCGAGTAGTCGGTCGTTGCGCCGATGACGAGGATCGACGTAATTCCCTGGCTCTGCCCATCCAGGGTCAAGATCTCGTTGGCCGCGAGTTGGTAGACAAGCAGCGCCGCGCCACACAGGGCGAACAGGTCAGTCGCGAGGACCGCAATCGGGAGAATCGGAGAGCGGTAAACGATGAGGAGGATGACCGCCACGACACCTAGCGCGACGAGGAGCAGAAGAAGATCGACTCCGCCGAATGCGCCGACGAGATCAGCAATATAGCCGCCGGGACCCGCGACGTGCAGCTCCATACCAGCAGGAACGTCCGCATCTTTGCTGGCCTATTTCTTCCTTGGTCAGCTCTTGGTCACTAGCGCCGGTGACCAGCACCGGGATTGTGTCCGCTTCCAGGAATTCCCGCGCGGCGGCCGCAGCTCTCGTCGATTCCGCATCAGCGGAAAGGAAACTCGCGGAGTCGTTTTCTTGGACGCTCGATAGTTTTCCCTGAGCCATCCCACCAAATGCGAGGATGACGAGCCAGACGGCGAGAAATACCAGCCGAATCGGCAGTCGTGTGACCACTTTCGGCATGGTGCCCTCCCTACGGCAGTGTCAGGCTCCTATTTTCGTTGACGTCGCTCCCGCACGCGAACGGAGATCTCGATGGGCGTTCCTTCGAATTCGAAATTCTCGCGCAGTTTGCGTTCAATAAACCGACGATACTGATGTTCGATGAAACCTGTCGCAAAGAGGACGAAGCGCGGCGGGCGCGCCGAGATTTGGGTACCGAAGAGGATTCTCGGCTGCTTGCCACCGCGAACTGGGTGCGGATTCGCGGCGGATATCTCGCCCAGGAATGCGTTGAGGCGCCCTGTCGGGATTCGGGTGTCCCACGAGTCGAGTGCGACATCGAGAGCGCGCGTCAGGCGGTTCGTGTGCCACCCTGTCTTGGCCGATAGCCGGATCATCGGCGCCCATTCGATGCGACGAAGTTCCTGTTCGATCTCGCGAGTGAGGAAGAGGCGGCGATCCTCGTCGACCTCATCCCATTTGTTGAAGACGATAACCAGGGCACGACCGGCGTCGATTGCGAGCTGAATGACACGGACGTCCTGCTCGGTCATGGGTTCGGAGGCGTCAACGAGAACGACCGCGACCTCGGCCTTTTCCAGGGCCTGCTGGGTGCGGAGCACGGCGTAGAAATCGGCGCCCTCGGCCTTGTGTACCCGTCGGCGGATGCCGGCGGTATCGACGAACCACCAGTCGCGGCCATCGATCTCGATCAATTCGTCCACTGGGTCACGGGTCGTACCTGCGATCTCGTTGACGACGACGCGCCCCTCCCCCGCCAGTTGGTTCAACAGTGAGGATTTGCCGACGTTGGGACGCCCGACGAGGGCCACGCGGCGCGGACCGTCAGCCGGCAGCGGGTTAGCTACGGCGGAGACCTCCGGCAGGACTTCAAGCAGGGCGTCGAGCAGGTCGCCAGAGCCGCGGCCGTGCAGGCCGGATACCGGGTAGGGCTCCCCGAGTCCAAGCGACCACAGCATAGCGGCGTCGCTTTCTTGG
Source organism: Bowdeniella nasicola (assembly GCF_001907295.1). Lineage (GTDB taxonomy): Bacteria > Actinomycetota > Actinomycetes > Actinomycetales > Actinomycetaceae > Bowdeniella > Bowdeniella nasicola. The sequence goes on along the minus strand of NZ_MQVR01000112.1, from coordinate 679 downwards.
GTGCGTGAATCTACCTTGTTGGCGGCGAGGATCACGGGCTTTCCGCTGCGTCGCAGCATCTGCACGACGCGCTCGTCAGTATCGGTAGCACCGACCGTAGCATCGACCACAAGGATGACGACGTCTGCGCGTTCGACAGCGATTTCGGCCTGCGCGGCAACCGAGGCATCCAAGCCGGCAACATCAACTTCCCACCCGCCGGTGTCGACAAGCGTGAAACGCCTGCCGTTCCACTCAGCCGGGTAGGCGACGCGATCTCGGGTGACTCCGGGCGTGTCCTGGACGACGGCGCCTCGATAGCCGATGATGCGGTTGACGATTGTGGACTTGCCGACGTTGGGACGTCCAACAATTGCGACGACGGGTAGCCCCGCCTCGCCACCGTCTGCGGTCGTTTCGACCTCATCACCGTGCAGGAGTGCTAGGTCATCGGCGTCGAGTTCGTAGTCGTCGAGTGAGGCTCGCAGGGCGCGGGCGCGCGACTCGTCAGACTCGGTCGTCTCAGGGGTAGTGTTCTCGTCGGTCACCCCTTCATCTTCTCACGATGCTAGGAAAGCAAGCGCCGCCGGTATCCTTCGGCCGCTGCGGGTCAAGTCCCTTGTAGTGGTGTAACGGCGTTTTCCTCTCGTTTGGGGTTTTAGCTTGCTAGTGCGGGCGTGTCGGTATCGGTCATGGTCGT
>NZ_MQVR01000111.1 GCF_001907295.1 Bowdeniella nasicola | reverse complement strand
AGTGAGTTGTGGAAGATGAACTCGAGGATCACGCGGTGACCGCCCTGCTGTCCAGCACGACCACCCCGCTACACCACTATGAGGGACTCAACTCGACGGCGCCGGTTTGCGCCTCACCCCGGAAGGTTTTTCGAGCCCAGGCTCTGCGCTCCAAGCAGACCAGCACACGCCTAGACCGGCCCCCCGCTCAATGTCGGAAACCGGCCAGCACCTGCTGCACCACCGACGAGGGATCCGGCGCATCCATGATCGCCCTGACCAAGGCAACGCCTGCCACACCAGCCTCAGCCAAACCCGGCACGTCGTTGGGTGTCACATCGCCAATCGCCACCAGCGGCAGAGACGTCGCGGCCACCAGCGGCGGATATCCCTCCACACCTAGCGGTTCACGCCCGGAATCCTTCGTTGGCGTGCGGCGAAATGGGCCGCAGCCCACGTAGTCGATGATGTCGGCCAACTCGTCGGCAGCCTCGACGAGCGGCAACGTGCCAGTAGTCAGCCCAATAATCGCGTCTGGGCCGAGCATGGCGCGAGCCTCGGCTGCTGGCAGGTCATCCCAGCCGAGGTGGACGCCGTGAACCGGGTGGCCGGTGTGCATCGCAGCAAATGCGACGTCGGCGCGGTCATCGACTAGCACTCGAGTGCTCGGTGCCACTGCAGCCACGCTGGTTGCCACCTCGATGGTGAAGGCCAGGAGTTCTCGGGTGGTGGCGTCTTTGAGCCGCACCTGTACCACGCCCGCGCCGGCCGCAGCAGCTGCGGCGGCTTTCTCGACGGTCTCGCGCCCGAACCCGGAGGTCACGAGATAGCAGCGCCAATCCACGTCGCTGCGTGAGCGTGAGGGCTTCATCGGGCCTCCTCATTGAGCGCGTCGAGTAGGTGCATCCGGAAGGAGCCGGGCCCACTGCTGCGCGCGGCAGCGGTCTCGGCCGCGGCCTTCATCCAACGACTGGCCGCCAGGGCCGCGTCAACAGGTGATGCGACGACGCAGCAGGCGGCCGTCAGCGCCGTCAAGAGGCAACCAGTTCCGGTGACTTGCGTGAGCATCTCATCTCCTCCGGTGACTTGATACAGATCAGAACCGTCCGAGATGACATCGGTGGCCCCAGACATGGCAACCACCGTGCCTAACCGCCCGGCCAGTGCGTGTGCGATTCCACTCACCTCAAGGCTGGACGTAGTGGCATCTGCGCCGCGACCCCCGCTGCCTTTATCGGCAAGCACTAATATCTCCGACGCATTGCCGCGGATGACCGTCGGGGCAAGGTCAGCGAAGGTGCGCGCTAGCGCGGTTCGGACAGGCGCCAAGCCGATCGCCGTGGGGTCGAGCACCCACGGCACGCCGCGGTCACGGGTCACGTCGACGGTGGCGGGAATGCCGAGCATGCCATCGGTGCTGAGGGTTCCCAGGTTGATCAGCACCGCGTCGGCGGCTGTGGTGACGATGGGGGCTTCGTCGAGAGTTTCGGTCATCATCGGGCGCGCCCCGGCAGCAAGTAGACCGTCGGCGACGATTTCCATCGAGACCGTGGCGCTCAGGCAGTGCACCAGCGGCGCGGCGGCACGTACCGATCCGAGAACGTCTCGCCAGTTCTGGACGAAACTCATGTGGTGCGCCTTCCTGCCGGCATGGTCTCCAGCCTATGGTTTGCGACGTCGTCGATGTCGGCGTCGAACTCGGCCGACGAAAGCCTCGGCCCCAACAAGGCCCCCACGATCACCAACGTGGCGCCCAACACCAGCATGAGGATGGGTGCGGCCTGGCGGCCGAAGACGTCTTCGAGCGTGGGCAAATAGAAGGGATACAACGCGGGCAGGATCAGCGAAAGGCTGTAGCCCAGGCCGTATCCAGCCGAGCGAACCTGAGTGGGGAACCGCTCACTCAAATAAGCCGCCACTGGGCCATATGCGGAGACGGTGACCACCTGGAGCAGGGCAGCCAGGCCGGCCACCGCAACGGCTGAGGAGCTTCCCATCAGCCCAAGCCACAGGAACGGAGATACCACGGCCGCCACCAGCATCCACGAAATGAACAAGGTGCGACGGCCGGTGATCGACGACGAGTGTCCCGCCAACGCCATGAAAATGGCCTGCGCCACAGAGGCGATCCCCATAATGATGGGGGTCTGCGTAGCGCTGAGCCCCGCGTCGGCCACTAACCGGCCAGGAAGGATCAGCACGGTCACGTCGGTGAGCAACCACAACCCGCTCATCAACGTGAATACCTGCCAAAACATCGGCGCGTAACGGCCGGTGAAGATGGCGGGCAAGCCAGCCCGCTCATGCGAGGTCTGGGCGTGCTGGCGGTGAAAGACCGGGGCGTCGGCCACGTGTCGGGTGTAGTAGATGAGCATTCCCAGCGACGCCAGCACGCCTGCCACGAACAGGCTCCGCCAACCCCACGTCGCATAGGACTGTTCACCGAGCACTGTCAGCAGCGCGGCCGTGGCGAAGGCGATGGTGGCTTGCGCCCAGGGCGCCATGGACAGGATCAGGCCAGACATCAGCCCTCGACGGCGTGGCTGGGACCATTCCATGGCCAGCGGGATTGCCGCTGAGTATTCGCCTGCCACGAAGATGCCACCCAAAAAGCGCAGTATCAGGATCAGGCCTAGCGTCGCCGCACCGAGGGAGAGATAGGTGGGCATCACCGCGATTCCTAGGGCGCAGGCCGCCGTCCCGGCGATGGCCAACCGTGTGGTGCGGGTGCGGCCCAACGTGTCGCTGATACGCCCGAAAATGATGCCGCCGAGGGGTCGCCCGAGCAGCATGGCGATCACCACTACCGCTCCGAGCGCAGCCGCGTCTGGGCCCGCCAGGACCGTCATGGCCGGGGCGAGCGCCATGACCGGGAGGAAGACGTGGATGTTATCGATCCAGTTGCCTACCACTCCGGCTCGCAGGGCAGCCCTGCCTTCAAGAGGTAGCGAGACAGCTGGGGTGTCGGCGGTCACGGGAGTGTCACCGCGGGCAGCAACCTGGTGGCTTGCTCGAAGAACTCCAGCTCATGTCGGGTGGTCATCAGGTGGGCGCGGGCGGCGCGAGATCTGTCGGCTGGGGAGGCACCATCGAGGGTCTCTTCCACAATCTCGACGGCCCGGCGGGCGGCGTCGGTGAATGCCGGGTCCTGGTAGGTGCGTAGCCAGGCCGCGTAGGGGTGATCATCGCCCACCGGGGGAATCAGTGCTCCGGCCTCCGCGTACAGCCAGTAGCACGGCAGCACCGACGCGGCGCCGACGGCGTAGTTCTCTCCCAGCGTCGAAGCCAGGAGGAAGGATGTGTAGTGGCTAGTCACCGGGCCTTGCTCGCCGGGAAACACGCCCTTCAGCCAGGTGCGATGGAGCTCGCGCTCCACGAGGATGACCCCAGCGGAACCTTCTGCCCAGAAGGTGCCGTGGTGCGCGTTGGTGCTCCTGGCGGCCAAGGCGGCAAGCGCCCGGGAGTAGTCGGAGAGGTAGAGGGCGTCTTGACCCAGATAGAACGCAAACTGGTCCCCAGGCAGTGTGCCTGAGACGAGTCCGTCGACAAATCTGCACTCGGTGATGGCCTGCCATGTGGGCCAGCCCGCTTCCCACAGCGCTTGTGTCCATGGCCCAGCGACGGGGACAGCCCGCGGTGGGGAGGTGTGAGCGGCGCGTGGGAGATCGTCGGGAGTGTGGAGCTCGCCGGGCAGTGGCTCGAACCACGGGCGGGTGTTGGCCGCAGCGCTGAGGCGACGGGCGCGTCGGCTGTGGTCTACGGGGCCGTGACCTTTGCCCACCCCAAGGCTTTCCGCATGGGCGATGGCTTCGTTGAGCCACTGCGACGCCCACTCCAGCGCTATTTCCGGATCATCTCCCGCAGCCAAACGGGTCGCGAGCGCGGAAGACAGTGAGCACCCGGTGCCGTGGGTGGCAGAGGTTTCGATCCGAGCGGTCGGGGCGGCGTGTGTGGTGCCGTCGGGGCTCACGAGGTAGTTGGTGGCATCCGCAATACCGGCCAGGTGACCGGTCTTGACCACCACCGCCACACCTGTCTCCGCCGACCAGGAGCGGGCTTGTTCAAGCACTTGCTCGACATTTTGGGCTGGAGATTGGCCGGTCAGGACGGCAAGCTCCCCGATGTTGGGGGTGACCACGGTGGCTCGACGGCAGAAGTCTCGCATGGCTTCTTCAGCATCCTCGTCCAGCAGTCGATCTCCCGAGGTGGCCACCATGACAGGATCCACGACGAGGACCGGGACCGGATGAGCTTCGAGCCAGGTAGCCACCGCCTCGATGATCTGGGCGGTAGCGAGCATGCCGGTTTTGACGCCGTCGATGTCAATGTCGTCGCTGAGTGCCTCAAGTTGGGCGGTGAGGAACTCGTGGCTTGGCGCGTGCACGTCGCGAACGCCTTGGGTGTTTTGCACTGTCAGCGCGGTGATGGCGGTCATGCCGTAACCTCCGGCTGCGGTGATGGATTTGAGGTCGGCTTGGATGCCGGCGCCGCCGCTGGGATCGCTGCCGGCGATCGACAGGACTCTGGGCGGGCGCTGCCAGACGACAGGGTGGATGGGGGCAGGTTGGGTAGACGTCACGAGACATCCCTTCGCTAGTTCGAACTAGAGCAGGTTCCACGGGTGTGATCTCAGCGCGTCAGCGCACCCCGTGTCCGTCCTTTGATTCTTGCATACCGCTCCATGCACACCCCGTGTGCTTCTTAAAACTGGAACAGGATCTTGGTGAAGTTTCCGGGGGACTGGTGTAAATCCGCGAAGGCATCGGCAGTTTTGTCGATTGGGTAGATCTTCGAGATCAGCTTGGTTACGTCCACGTCGCCTTCTCGGATGAGCTCGATCACGCTTAGTTGAGTCCCTCATAGTGGTGTAGCGGGGTGGTCGTGCTGGACAGCAGGGCGGTCACCGCGTGATCCTCGAGTTCATCTTCTACAACTCAC
>NZ_MQVR01000110.1 GCF_001907295.1 Bowdeniella nasicola | reverse complement strand
GAGTTGTAGAAGATGAACTCGAGGATCACGCGGTGACCGCCCTGCTGTCCAGCACGACCACCCCGCTACACCACTATGAGGGACTCAACTGTCGATGCTCGGTCTTTGGCGGAGTATTCCGAGAAGGACATGCTCGAGTGGCCTGTGTGGCAGGCCTACCAGGAAGAAATCGCCGCCCGCAAGCGCGAGGTTCCGGATACCTTGGAGTCAACTGCCAAGGAGGAGGCGAACCCGGTCGAGGTGATGGCTGCTGCCGAGCGAACCTTCAACGCGCAGACCGAGACCGCGCTGCGCAAACGCCTGCAGGAAGCCTCGCCCGAGTTCTTTGAGAAGGCCGTGATCGACGTGTTGTGGGCGATGGGCTACGGCGGCACCCACGGTGAGAAACAGCATGTCGGGCGCTCCGGTGACGGAGGTATCGACGGTGTGATCCGCCAGGACGCTCTCGGGCTGACGAACATCTACATTCAGGCCAAGCGTTACGCCGACACGAACAAAGTCGGTGATCCAGAGATTCGCAACTTCATCGGATCCCTGGATTCACGCGGTGCGAACCTGGGCGTGTTCATCACGACATCCAGCTTCCAGCCCGCTGCCGAGCGCACCGCAGCTGGATATCGCCACGGCAGGATCATCCTCATCGACGGCATCAAACTCACCAGCCTGATGCTCGCTTACGGGGTTGCCGTCCATAAGGCCCGCGAGTTCACCCTCTACGAGATCGACGACGACTTCTTCGACGACGAAACCGCCTAACCCCACGAGTTCGCTGCCGCCACATCGAGCGCGTAATGGTGAAATCCGGTATCAGCTTCAAAGCCGACATAGGTACGACCAGTAATCGTTAATCCGGCGTCGAGCAGTGCGCGAGTAATGCGGTTACGCAGGTCGAGATAGTTTCCTTTGGTGAAGAGTGCGAGGCGGACTTCCTCAACCTCGATACTGGGTTGATTGTCTGCGAACACGTCGAACATGTCTGTCAGCGGGGTTGCCACGAGATACGTCTGCGGCGCTGGCGTGGCCGTATACAGGCCGACTTCGAACGGCAGCCCGAGCTTGTCAGCGATGTTCGTTAGTTGTTCCAATAATGCGGTCATGGCCCCACCTGCTCAATCCGCGCGATCAGCGCCGTTTTCATGGCGTCGATCGCACCACGCCGTGTTTGCGAACGTGTAGGCGCCAGGAACGGACGTGCGGACTGGTTGGATCGGCCGTGTTCGAGGACGCTGGCGATCAACGCATTCGCTCTGCCGTCACGGCGATTTTCAGCGAAGCCGACTTTAATGTTGTGATCGCCTCGGCTGTTTACTTTCACCGAGCTTGTACCAAGCGCTGCGAGTAGTTGCCCGGTTGAACGCGAGGGCTGCTTGGTGGCCCGTCCGATCGCACCGGTGAGGTTGGCTCGCATACGCGGTTCAACCACCGCAGCCCCAGCTTGCAGAACCTCATCAGCAGATGTTTCGAGCACACGGCTGGCAGCGTCGAGGGAATCAATGAACGCGTTCGGCAGGCGAATCTGCACTCTAGCCATCAGTTGCTCCCTTCGGGCGTGGTCTGGTGGGCGAGAATCTCCACGTAACGGCCGATCACTTCGACTGCGTCGATCACATACCTGCCATCCGGTCCGCTGATCTGCATATCCGTAGTTACGGATAGTCCGGGGACGGTGCGGATGCGGAAGAGGACGTCAGCTTTCGTATATGCGGCTCGATTCACCCACGCAGCCGATGCATGCCGAACCTCGATCTGCGCCCGCACCGTTGCTCGCACTTCATCGCGTGTGGTAGTGAACCCCGCCTTATCACGCACAACCATTGGCTGGATGAGGTCGATGGTGGTGCGCATGGATCCAAGAGAAGCCATTGGTCTACACCTTCCAATCCCGATCCAGACGCAGCAGGTTGTTGACCGCGTTCCATACCGCCCGCGCCGCATCGGGTTTATCGGCCCAGAATCCTGCCGTGGAACCATCACGAGACTCGTAGAAATGCGAGGCGAGCATGACAATTCCTTGCCGCGTTGCCCCAGACATGTCGCGTGTCTCGTAGTGGTTTTCGGGCAGGTGCTGGAAAGCGCAGGCGTAGGAGATGGCCGCATTGATCAGCGCAGCAATCAGTCTGTCGTCGTCATCGAAGGTGATGAGTAGATTCGCCTTCACTTGATCGATGAGTTCGTTCGTGCCCATGTGCGGCCACCCCCTATCCGTGTGTAGAACCGCTGGTTATGCTCCTGCCTTTTGGGTGAGCAGCTTGACTGCTTCGGGTAGGACGAGCTTGCCGTCCAGTCGCTGAGATGCGAGGAATCCGACCTGTCCGGTGGTTGCGAACAGTTCGTTGAGCCGCTTGAACGAGCGGCCTTGTCGGTCGGCGATCCAGTAGTACGACAAGTCACCGAAAGCAACCGTCGACGCACCAGCCTTGATTTCAGGCACAAACGTGGACGTGTGGACGGGGTGGCCAAGGACAAGGTCTGGGGTTCCTGCGGTCAGGGCTGGCTGCCACAGATACTGGCCGTTACCATCCTTGAGCTTGCGGATGGTTTTCACGGTCGAGTCGTTCATCAGCCACACCGCGTTCTTCCGATACGGAGCACGCAAACCGTAGTGCAGATCGATGAGTTCATCAGCCGTAATATCCGTCGCCTTGCCCGTAGTCACTGCCTTCTCACCACCACCAGAAGTTGCGAAAATACCGGTGGGCTTACCCTTACCGTCCCCGGTGAGGAAGGCTTCTTCCTCGGCAGCGCCAATACGACGAGCAAACTCCGCCGCCAAATACTGCTCGACATTAAACGCCGCATCGTTCAAGAGTTCCTCTGAAATTTTGAGGAAGGTGCCGAGCTTAAACGCACTCAAATTGACCTGCGTGAAAGCTTCATCAGATTCCGTATACGGCTTGCCCTCATCGAGCCACCCGGCAGTGCCATGCGTAGAGACGACCGGGATTTTCCGATCCCCGCTGGTGGTTTGAATGACCTTGGCTAGGCCTCGCATGATGTTCTGATCCTCCAGTGAGGAGATCAGGGTACGTTCGAACTCATCAGGCACCAGATAGCCGCCCTCAGTATCGACGCCTTCAGACAGTGCGTTGCGGACTTCCATCGGAGAAACGTTGAGCCGCATCGCGTCCCAAAACGCCCGCTTATACGAGGCGGTCGCGCGCGGTGCAGTCGGCTTGGCTTCATCATCAGGATTCATACCCGGCATGGACGTGAGCGGCATGTTCGTTGCTCGTGCGAGGTCGGCGTCGCGGCGCAGGGCGCGCTCAGAGCGGGCGATCTCATTGGTGAGACGATCGATCTCGGCTTCCATCTTCGCATAAGCCTGATCATCTTCAGCAGACAGACAGCCAGTTGTGGTGTCGCGGCGCTCATCTAGGAAAGCCTTCGCCTTCTCCCAAACATCTGCGCGCTTGGTACGAAGATCAGAAACAGTCATAGGGGTCGTCATGGTTAGTTGTCCTTTCAGTGGGGTTGGTTCGCTAGTTCGGCGTACAAATCACAAACCCGCCGACCAAGAGGTGCAGCGGGTGTAGTGGTGAGGTGTGGTGGTCGCATCGGCTTCGGAGGTGATGTGGCGGTCAGATGTGCGACGAGTTTTTGCTCGGCTGCTCGGCGTGAAAACACCGTGCCAAGTCCTGCGTTCTTGGGTGGGAACGGCAGGCGCTTCTCATCGTCGTCGGGTTCGTCTGGGGAGTCGACCTTGTCCTCATCGTCATCCAGGTCATCGTTGGGCTTCTCAGGCGAGACCGCAAACATTGGGTTGCGTTCACCTGTCAGGAGTTCGTCGGCAAATCCCATGTCGATCGCGGCCCGCGCATCCATCCACGTTTCGGCGTCCATGAGCTTGGACAGCTTCGCCCTGCTCAAGTTCGTCTTCTCCTGATATGCATTCAGGATCGATTCTTTAACCGAATCAAGCATGTTCATTGCACGTGCGAGTTCGTCCTTATCCCCGACCGCCATCGTGGCAGGGTTGTGAATCATCAACATCGACACCGGGCTCATGGCGACCTTCGTGGCTGCCATGGCGATCACGGACGCGGCGGATGCGGCGATCCCGTCGATGTTGACGGTGACTGTGCCTGGGTAGTCGATGAGCATGTTGTAGATCTGTGCGGCAGCAACCACGTCCCCTCCGGGGCTGTTGAGCCAGATCGTCACCGGCCCGCTACCCGCGTTGAGTTCATTGGCGAAGATGGCGGGTGTGATGTCGTCATCGAACCAGGATTCTTCAGCGATTGTGCCGCTAATGCGTAAAACCCGGACACTACCTGCGTCCGGGTCAGTGTTGCGTGGCTCGGGTGTGAGCCAGTTCCAAAAACGTCTCATATCCTCCTCCTTACAGAAGATTCACTCGTAGGTTCCTCAGCCGGTTCAGGCTTCGGTTCAGACTCGGTTGTCTGCGCGTATGCCCCTGCAAGACTGAGTGGGAGCATGTTGCCGTTTACCAGGTAGAGATCCCCGCCAGCCTCAGCAGGAATCTTGTCGAGGTTTTCTAGCTCGCGTATATCGTTAGCGCTCATCCACCCGTTCTGCCGAGCCACCGCGTATCCCTCCATGCGTGACTGGTAGTCCCCGCGCAGCAGACCTTCAACGTTGAACTTCACATACACGCCAGGTTTTTCACACGGACTGAGGAGTGTTTTGGTGATGGCTTGTTCCCAGCGGATCACCCACGGATCAAGCGTGTACTTCACAAACTCGAGACTCTGCTGCTCAATGTTCGAAAATGAGCTCTTTTCGAGGTCACCGATCATGTGCGGCGGGATACGGAAAATGCGGGCGATCTCATTGATCTGAAACTTACGGGTCTCCAAGAACTGCGCCTGTTCAGGAGACACTGAGATCGGCGTGTACTTCATGCCCTCCTCAAGGACGGCGATCTTGTTCCCGTTCCTCGCGCCACCGAACGTCGCCTGCCACGACTCCCGAACCCGAGCTGGATCCTTGAGGTCAAGTCCCTTGTAGTGGTGTAACGGCGTTTTCCTCTCGTTTGGGGTTTTAGCTTGCTAGTGCGGGCGTGTCGGTATCGGTCATGGTCGT
>NZ_MQVR01000011.1 GCF_001907295.1 Bowdeniella nasicola | reverse complement strand
ACGACCATGACCGATACCGACACGCCCGCACTAGCAAGCTAAAACCCCAAACGAGAGGAAAACGCCGTTACACCACTACAAGGGACTTGACCGTCGGTGGGAGTGCGCCAAGCAAGGACGGACGTGGGGGAGCGGTTCACATCTCCCAGTACACGCGAGGACGCCCGATCCCGCCAGGGTCGGCCGCCTGCCTGTGGATAACGCTAGGGGCGCGGCTCGTCCTCGCCCTTGTCATCGTGGGCGCGGGCCTCGTCGTGATACGGCAGCGTCCCATCGAGCAGCGCGGCGAGGCTCGTATCGAAATCGGAGCCCGCCTCCTGCTCGGCTTCGCGGCGGGCGAGGAACGTGTCAGGTTCGTCGAGGTCCTGCGGCGTCGGCATGAGATCGGGGTGGCGCCAGAGGCCATCGCGGCTCTCGACGCCCCGTTCGCGCTGGACGGCCGCGAACAGTTTGGCCGCATCGAGCAGCCGCGCCGGGCGCAGATCGAGGCCGACGAGGGTGGCGAAGACGCGCTCGGCCGGGCCGCCGGTCGCGCGACGCCGCCGGATCATCTCTTGCAGCGCGTTGGTGTGCGGTAGGTGGGCGCGCGTGGCCTGCTCGGTCACCGTATCGACCCAGCCTTCGACGACCGCGAGGGCCGTCTCGAGTCGCTCAAGCGCGGCGCGCTGCTCGTCGGTCGACTGCAGGGCGAACACGCCAGAGCTCATGGCCTCGCGGATCTGGTCGGGGTCCGTCGGATCGACGGAGCTCATCGCCTCAGTCATCGCATCCATGTCGATGTCGATGCCTTCGGCATAGGTGCGCAGGATCGCGCGGATGTGCGAGGGCAGCCAGGGGACGGCCGAGTACAGTCGGCCGGCCGCGGCCTCGCGCACGGCGAGGAACTGGATGACCTCGTCGAACGGCACTTCGAGGTCCTCTGCGAAGGCCTCAACGTTCTTCGGTACGAGCGCGACGTGGCCGCCGTCGGTCAGCGGGAAGCCGATATCGCAATAGCCGAATACTTCGGTGCCGAGCGTGCCGATGGCCTGGCCGAACTGGGCGCCGAAGACCGCCGCCGACATCTTCGACATCATCTGCGAGGCGATGCCGCCGATGTCGCCGCCCTCGGGCATGCCGGGCAGGGCGAGGCCCTCGGGCAGACCGCCTTCGCCGAGCTGGCCGCTCAGCGTTTCGATCAGGGCGTCGACCATCTGCTGGGCGACGGGGGAGGCAACATCGAGGAGGGTGTCGCGCGTGTTGTCGACCCATTCGGCGCGCGATAGGACATCGCGGCGGCCGCGCGGCGGGTCGAAATCGGTCACCGAATCGAGCCACAGGTCCGCGACCTGTAGCGCGTTGCGGTACTGCGCGGCCTGGCTCGCCATGATCGTCGGGTCGCCGTCGGTGCGCGCGACCTGGCGGGACATATCGCGCGCCATGTCTTCATTGATCGCGCTGTCGCCCGCGGAGGCCATCATGGCCTGCATCTGTGTCACCATGAGGCTGAGCTGATGGGGGTCGAGCGGGATGCCGGCGGCCTGGCCGAGCGCGTTCGGGTCGAGACCGGCCTCGCGCATCGCGCGCAGGGCTTCGTCGGCGCCTTCTTCACCGAGGAAAGAGCGCAAAAACTCTTTCCACGACTCGCCATCGGCTCCCGGATTGCTCGGCGTGACGTCCTCGCTCATGTGTCATCCCCTTTCCACCTCCCACTGTAGAGCGCGCGGGCGTGCGGGCGCGGCTTTGACCTCTCTAAGCGAAATTCGCCACGGGGGAGCGGCCTTGCACATTTGGCGCCCTGGTGGTGCGATGGTGACCATGCCTCGACTGAAGACCTGGCGGCCGCGCAAGCCGCAAAGCCGCGCCGCCATCTTGCAACGACGCTCGTTTATCTCCGGCGCGGCGACGCTCGCGCTGCTGGCGGTGTCCTCCGTCGTGCCGTTGCCCTACGTCATCGAACACCCGGGGCCGACGGTCAACGTCCTTGGCGAATACCAGGGCAATAAGCTCATCACGGTGCCGAACGAGGAACAGGTTGGCGGTCCGCTGCGGATGACGACCGTCTCGGTCTCCGGCCTACCGGGCGACACCATCGTCGCCCTGCCGCTCAGCTACGCACTGTTCAACCATAAGCTCGCGATCTCGCCGCGCGAACGCCTCTTCCCCGAGGGGCAGACGGTCGAGGAAAACCGCGAGATCTCCGCGGCGCAGATGAATTCCTCGCAAGAAAACGCCTCGATCGCCGCGCTCGAATCGATGGGGCACAAGGTGCCGGTGCGCCTCGAGGTCGCGGGCTTCGCGCAGGGCTCCAGCGCCGAGAAGGAAGCGAAGGTCGGCGACGTCGTCAAGTCCGTCGAGGTCCCCGGACACGACGTGCTGCAGGCGTCCTCCTACCGCGAGGTCATCGGCCTCATGGCCAAGGTCGCGCCCGACACGAAGGTCACGGTCACGGTCGATCGCGACGGTACCGAAACGAAGCTGCCGCTCACGACGATCGCGCCGCCCGTCGGCCCCGATGGCAAGCCGCAGCGCGAAGGCTCCCTGCTCGGCCTTTCCCTCTACGCGCATCCCACCGAGAAGCTCAACATCGACTTCGGCGTCGGCGACCGCATCGGCGGGCCCTCGGCCGGCCTCATGTTTGCCCTCGGCATCATCGACATGATGACGCCCGGGCCGCTCGCCGGCGACGCCTCGATCGCGGGCACCGGCACGATCTCGCTGGACGGCGCCGTCGGCCCGATCGGCGGCATCCGCCAAAAGATGTTTGGCGCGGTGCGCGATGGTGCGAAGTACTTCCTCATCCCGTCGCTCAACTGCGCGGAGACGATCGGGCACGTGCCCGACGGCCTGCAGGGGGTCAAGGTCGAGCGCCTCGATGACGCCCTCGCCGCCGTGAAGGCGATCGCGGCCGGAAACACGTCGGGCCTGCCGACGTGCGAGGCGAACTAGTCGATGTCCTCGAACGTCGCGGCGAGCGCTGCGGTCAGGCCCGGCACGAGGTCTTCGCCGCCCATGACGTCTTGGCTGTGGTGGCGCATCCGCAACACCGTCCACGTCTCGCCGGTGCGCAGCACGCCCACGACCATCCGCACGTCCTCGCGCTTGGGGTGCGTGAGGTAAGCCTCGGGATCATCACTCGCGGCGACCTCGGCCTCCGCCTCGGGCGGCAGCACGATCCGCTCGGTGACGATCGCGGCGCCCGCGACCGCCTCCGGCCACGCGATGCACGCTAATAGTTCCTCGAGATCCGCCACCTCGGGCAGCTCATCCTGCTCGACGCTCGTCAAATGCTCGGCGTCCCCGTCGGCCTCGATCTTGATCGACGCGGGCAGCTCCGCGGCGAACTGCTCATCGGTCGCGATCGCCTCCGCGGTGCGGATCAGCGCGAACAGGTGGACGGGGCCGTCCCACGGCAGTGCGGCGACGTGGTCGTCGATATCGGAGACCGCGCGAGCGAGCGCCCACTGGCGCGGCGTACGGTCGGCAGGTGGTGTCGTCATATGCCCATTGTTTCACCCGTTCGTCCAGGGAGGAACGAAGGTGACCGGGGACCTAGCCGACCGATAGGGTAGATGGAGACGAAACCCCATAGATGGAGTGATTGTGAACTCGGACGATTCGAAGCGACCGGATGATGAGGACGGCCGCCCCGACGACGAGAAAGGCAACTCGGATAAAAACCAACAGCCGAGTGATCCGTTCTTTAGTCCCGGTGGACTCTTTGGTTCAGTTTTTGGTGCCCCGCAAGGCGATTCGAAAGATCAGGATCGACCAATGGGGCCGTTTGGCATGTTTGGTGTAGGCGGCCCGACTGATCCGCGGCGGCCCGGCGGCCCGAGCGGCCCCGACGGCGGCGGCCGGCCCGGAGGCGGTGGCCCGCGCGGCCCGTTCGGCGGTGGCGGCGGCGCCAAGCGCCCGGGCAGTTCACCGTTTTCCGGCGGCAAGCCGAGCCCGCTCCTGCTCACACTCTTGATCCTCGGCCTGATCGGACTCGTGCTGTGGTTCGCGGCCGGGTTCTACACCGAGGTGCTGTGGTTTAACCAGATCGGCTTCTCATCGGTCTTCTGGACGACGTGGATCGCGAAGGCGATCATGTTCGCCATCGGGTTCCTCATCACGGCCCTCGTGCTGTATTTCTCGATGCAATGGGCCTATCGGACACGTCCAAAGATGGACCCGGCCGTCTCCTCGGGCTCGATGGAACGCTACCGGCAAGCCATCGAACCGATGCGCAAATTCCTCTTCGTCGTCGTGCCCCTCATCATGGGCCTATTCACGGGCACATCGCTCGCGGCCCAATGGCAGACGGTCCTGCTGTGGTGGAACCGGGCCCCGTTCGGGTCCACCGATCCCATCTTCGAGATGGATAACTCCTTCTTCGTCTTCACACTCCCATTCGTGCGCTCGACGATCTCCTTCCTGCTGATGGTCGCGATCTTCGCGACAATCGCGGGCCTCGTCGTGTCCTACGTGTACGGCGGGGTGCGCACGCAGCCGAAGTTCTCAATGGACAAGTCGGCCCGGATGCATGCCGCGTTCGCGGGCTCGTTCGTCGTCGTCCTCATGGGCGTGAACTACTGGCTCGACCGCTACTCGCTGCTGCTCGGCGAAAACGCCCGGTTCTCCGGCGCGGGCTACACCGATATCCACGCGGTACTGCCGGCCAAGGCGATCCTTGCGGGCATCGCGCTCGTCGTCGCGGTCCTGTTCGTCATCGCCGCGTTCCGCGCGACGTGGAAACTGCCCGCGGTCGGCCTTGCCCTCATGGTCGTCTCGGCGCTCGTGCTCGGCATGGGCTACCCCTACATTGTTGAGAAGTTCCGCGTCACGCCGAACGCCCAGGAGATCGAATCTCCCTATATTCAAAACAACATCAACGCGACGCTGAACGCCTACGGACTGCAAGACGTCGAGACCAAGACGTATGCCGCGAAGACCCAGACGGAAGCCGGCCAGCTGCGCGAGGACAGTGAATCGACCGCGTCGATCCGCCTGCTGGATCCGAACGTCGTCTCGCCGACGTTCCGTCAGCTGCAGCAAAACCGTCAGTACTACAACTTCGCGCCGCAGCTGTCCGTCGACCGCTACGAGATCGACGGCAAGAAGCACGACACCGTGATCGGTGTGCGCGAGCTGCAGCAAGACGGCCTCGATGCCTCCCAGCGCTCGTGGGTCAACGACCACACCGTCTACACGCACGGCTTTGGTGTCGTCGCCGCGAAGGGCAACACGACGGCCTCCGATGGTCGCCCGTCTTTCCTGCAGCAGGGCATCCCGTCCACGGGCCAGCTCGGCGACTACGAGCCGCGCGTCTACTTCGGTGAGTCCTCGCCGCAGTACTCGATCGTCGGCGCCCCCGCAGGCACGGAGCCGTGGGAGCTCGACTACCCGGACGATAAGGCCCCCAACGGTCAGGTCAACACGACCTACCAGGGCAACGGCGGCCCGTCGATCGGCAACCTGTGGAACCGCATGCTGTTCGCGATCAAATTCGGTTCGTGGGACATCATGTTCTCCGAGCGCGTGACGAGCGAATCGCAGATCCTGTACGACCGTGCCCCGCGCGAGCGTGTAGCGAAGGTCGCTCCCTACCTCACCCTGGACGGGCGCAGCTATCCGGCCGTCGTCGACCGCGACGACAACCCGGATACGCCGAAGGAACTCGTCTGGATCGTCGACGGTTACACGACGTCGAACAACTTCCCGTACTCGGCGCGCGCCCAGCTCGAGCAGGCGATCCAGGACTCGCTGACCCAGGGTCAGCAGATCATCGCGACGAGCTCGCAGATCAACTACATCCGCAACTCGGTCAAGGCCGTCGTCAACGCCTATGACGGCTCCGTCACGCTGTACGCGTGGGACGAGGACGACCCGGTGCTCAAGGCCTGGAGGGCCGTCTACCCGGACACCGTCAAGCCGAAGTCCGAAATCAGCGGCGACCTCATGAGCCACCTGCGCTACCCGGAGGATCTGTTCAAGGTCCAGCGCGAGCTGCTCACGAGCTACCACGTGACCGATGCGCGCTCGTTCTACTCGGGTGGTGATTTCTGGAAGTCGCCCAACGACCCGACGCAGGGTGGCGGCAAGATCTCCCAGCCCCCGTACTACCTCACGCTGAAGATGCCCGGCCAGGATGAGGCGACGTTCTCGCTGACGTCCTCCTTCATCCCCGGCGGTCGGACCGACCGTGAAGTTCTCACGGGCTTCCTCGCCGTCGACGCCGAACCCGGAAACGAGGCCGGCAAGGTGCGCGAGGGCTACGGCAAGCTGCGGCTGCTCGAGCTGCCACGCGACCTCACGGTCCCCGGACCCGGCCAGGTCCAGAACCTGTTCAACTCGACGCCGCGCATCTCCCAGGAACTCAACCTGCTCGCGCAAAACGCGTCGCAGGTCATCCGCGGCAACCTCCTGACGTTGCCCGTCGGCGACGGGTTGCTCTACGTCCAGCCGGTCTACGTCCAGTCCTCGCAAGGCACGCAGTTCCCGCTGCTGCACCGCATCGCCGTCGCATTCGGCGATGAGATCGGCTATGCGGCGACGCTCGATGAAGCACTCGACCAGGTCTTCGGCGGCGACTCCGGTGCGCAAGCCGGCGACGCGGGCGTCGACCCGAAGGATCGCGAGACGCCCGGCGAAGACGGCCCGGAGAAGGCTGCTCGCGAGCAGCTGACCGACGCCCTCGAACGCGCCCGCGCGGCCATGCAGGAAGCCGATGCCGCGATGAAGGGTGGCGATTGGAAGGCGTACGGCGAGGCCCAGGCCAAGCTGCAAAAGGCGCTGGAAGACGCCGTTGCCGCGGAGAAGGCCGATACCGGCGCAGTGCCGCCCGCTGAAGGCGCGACGCCAACCCCGCAGCCGACCGAAGGCGGCTAGCAGACACGGGGCCCGACACCACGCGGTGTCGGGCCCTTTGTCGCATATGGGGGATGTTCGCTCCTCCTACCATGGGAAGATGAGCACGATGCCCCAGGCCCCGGACCCGCACGGCGATGACGCCGCAGCGCACCACGGACGTCGCCACCCGACCGTGCGGCACGTCCACAAGGATTTGAACGAGAGCCCCTTCATCGTGATCTGGGAGGTGACGCGCGCCTGCCAGCTCGTGTGCAAACACTGCCGCGCCGAGGCACAAAAGACCGCGGCGCCCGGCCAGCTCACGACCGAACAGGGCAAGGACCTGTTGCGCCAGCTCGCCGCCTACGACAAGCCGCGACCGCTCGTCGTCTTCACGGGCGGGGACTGTTTCGAGCGCGAGGACCTCGTCGAACTGACCGAATACGGCTGCTTGCTCGGCCTTGCCGTCTCGATCTCGCCGTCGGTGACGCCGCTGTTCACCCGGGAGCGGCTGGAGGCGCTGAAGGCCGCCGGTGCGCGCGCGATGAGCGTCTCCCTCGACGGCGCCCGAGCAGAAACCCACGACGCCTTCCGCGGGTTCGCCGGCACGTTCGACAAGACTCTCGAGGCCGCCGCGCTCATCAAGGACGTCGGTTTCCGCCTGCAGATCAACACGACGTTCACGAAAAAGACGATCCGAGAGGCGCCGCAGATGCTGAAGAACGCCATCGAGATGGGCGCCTTCATGTGGTACCTCTTCCTCCTCGTCCCGACGGGCCGCGGTGCGCAACTCGAGGCGCTCGACCCCGATGAGCGCGAGGACGTCATGCACTGGCTGCACGATGTGTCCGACCGAATCGCGATCAAGACGACCGAGGCGCCGCAGTACCGCCGCGTCGCGCTGCAGCGCGAGGCCGCGGCCGAACGGGGAGTGCCGCACGACGAGCTCGCCGAGCCCGCCAAACGCGGCGAGCTCTACCACTGGCTCACTGCCGAGACGACCAAACTGCTGGGGGAGCACGCGCCGAAACCGCGCCCGCCGCGCCCGCCGCTCGCGATCAACTCCGGCTCGGGCTTCGCGTTCGTCTCCCATCTCGGCGATGTCTACCCATCGGGGTTCCTGCCGATCAAGGTCGGCAACGTCAAGGAGCGGCCGTTCGCCGAGCTCTACCGCGACACCGAGGTGATGCAGGAGTTGCGCACACCCTCGCTGTTCGGCGGCACGTGTGGCGTGTGCGAATTCAACCATGTGTGCGGTGGTTCGCGATCGACGGCCTACGCCTTAACTGGAGATCATCTCGCGGAAGATCCCACCTGCGCCTACACGCCCGAAGCGGCTAAGAGCGGCAGTGGGGTGTGAGAGGGAACACCGGTATTCAGTTTGAAATGCCGCGCCAAGCAACCTAAGGTGGAGAACACGACGCGGGGTGGAGCAGTTCGGTAGCTCGCCGGGCTCATAACCCGGAGGTCGCAGGTTCAAATCCTGTCCCCGCTACCACGTCGCGAAGGCCCGGAACCTCAGTTCCGGGCCTTTCGCCTTCCCGTGCCGGAACCATGGGCGGGAATACTCGCGCGCGATACGCTTAAGGGAGGGTCAAACGCGGGAGGGGACATGGCTATCGACCACACCGGAGTCGCTGAAGCCCGCACGATGGTGCGCACGGGCCGCGCGATGATGTGGATCGGACCCGTCGTTCTTGCTGTCGGTGTCCTGGTGTATTTTCCTCATCCGATCAGGCATTGCGATCGCGGCCGCGGGTCTTGGCCTCCGATTCGTCTTTTCCGTTGGCTATCGTCGTGATGGAACTCGCTTCGATCGGACTCGGCCAGGGTCCTAATCGTCCGTCCACCTCTCGGACTCGCCCTAACGCGGCCGCACGCCCGGTTTAGATTCGATCATTATCGCCGGATTTAAGGGAGTGCTCGAGACGGAGGTGGCGATGTGACCCGAGTTAAAGTCGACATCGTCACCAGCCAGGAGTGCGATTTTTCGGCGATCGCAGGCTGTTATGCGGCCTCGTGGCGCTCTTCGCACGGATTCTTTCCCGCCGAGCGCGTGGCCCGTTTCGATGCTGCGGCCGGCGCCGGAATCCTCACCGAGCTGTTAGCGCAAGGCGGGCGGCTGTGGGCCGCTAAGGTCCACGGGCGCTGCGGCGGAATCGTGTGCTTACTCGGCGACGAAATCTCCAAACTCTACGTCCATCCCGAA
This sequence comes from Bowdeniella nasicola, assembly GCF_001907295.1. Lineage (GTDB taxonomy): Bacteria > Actinomycetota > Actinomycetes > Actinomycetales > Actinomycetaceae > Bowdeniella > Bowdeniella nasicola. The sequence goes on along the minus strand of NZ_MQVR01000011.1, from coordinate 36,405 downwards.
GCGCAAAACCTCGGCATCGGCTCGGCGCTGCTCGCTCACGCGAGCGCCCAGGTCCATACGCCGCGGCTGCACGTGCTCACGATCAACCTCGGGGCGCAACGGCTGTACTTCCGGCATGGCTTCCGCTTCACCGGGAACCGTCGGCCCTTCTATGAGGGCATTATGGAGCTTGAGATGATTGGGCCCGCGCATTCGGGCAAGGTCCCGCTTGCGACCATCAGCCACTAGGATTTTGCCCATGCGGGGCAGAGCAATCGTCGGTACCATCGTCGGTGTCATCCTCTTCATCGCTATTGGGGGCGCGGCCTACCTGATCGGGGTGCGCGGCGTCGGAGCACAAAAGACTTTTTCGGACGACGACTTCGCCATCGAGCGGGTCGCGTCGCCCGCCGATGCGAACGGCAACGGCGTCGATGACTACTGGGACCTATGGCTCGGCGGCAAGGCTGAGGCCGATCGGCACCCGCGCTACGACGGTGCCTATCTCACGACGAACCGAGGCATGCCCGGTCCCGAGACGGGCGTCTGCACGGATCTCGTGTGGCGCGCGTTTCGCGATGCGGGCTATGACCTGCCCGCGATGATCAATGCTGATATCGCGGCGCATCCCGGTGATTATCCGCGCGTTGCGGGCAAACCCGATCCGCTCATCGACTACCGGCGCGTGCCTAACCTGCACGTCTTTCTCACCAAGTACGCGATTTCGCTGTCGACTAGTACTGATCCCGCAAGCAGTGAATTCAATCCCGCCGACTGGCAAGCCGGCGATATCGTCACGCTCGGGGAGGGAAGTAAACCGCTTACGCATACCGGCGTGCTGGGGCCAGACCGGGACAAGGACGGCCTGCCATGGATCGCACACAACGCCGCCCAGCGCGAGCTGTATGACAACGGGTTGCGCAACTGGACACTAAACGGGCACTTCCGTTTCGATGCGTCGAAAGTGCCCGCCGACGTGCTGAAGCGCTGGGGCGACTAGTTGCCCGGGGCCGCGAACGCCACGTCGTAGTGCCGGACCACGGAGCGGGCGTCGACGTTGCCCTTCGCTTTCTCGCCCTTCGGGTGGGAGGCGCCGAAATCCTTGCCGCTACGCCACGCCTCATAGGCGTCCTCGTCACGCCAGTGGGTGATGACGAGCCACCGATCGTCGGCGGGATCTGTGGGGCGGCACAGCTGGAATCCCTCGAAGCCGTCGAAGTCCTTGAGAGATTGAGAGTTTGCGGCAAAGCGGGCAGCGACCAGCTCGCCGCGCTCGGCGGGGACGGTGATTTCGTTCGTGACGATGATGCTCATGAGCCCACCCTACGGCTAGAGCCAGCCGTTCTCCCGCGCGATGTGGGCGGCTTCGGCGCGAGTGCGCGCATTCGTCTTCGTCATCGCCGCAGAGACGTGGTTGCGCACGGTCCCGGTCGACAGGTGCACGGCGGCGGCGATGTCCTCGATCGTGCCGCCATCGACCGCGGCCCGGAGCACGTCCGTCTCGCGGTCGGTGAGCGGCGAGGTGCCGCGCGTCATCGAGTCGACGGCGAGCTGCGGGTCGACAACACGCTCACCGGCGGCAACCTTGCGGATCGCGGCCGCGAGCTGCGGCAGGGGCGTGTCTTTGACGATGAATCCGCGCGCACCGGCTTCCAGCGCCCGCTGGACATAGCCCGGGCGGCCGAACGTCGTGACGATGAGGCAGTGGGTTTCGGGATGCTCGGTCGCAATCCGTCGGGCGGTGCCGATGCCATCGAGGTGGGGCATTTCGACATCGAGGAGCGTGATATCGACGCCGATCTCGCGCGTTTTCAGGTGCGCGATGAGGTCGAGGGCTTCGGTGCCGGAGGCTGCTTGGCCGACGACCTCGATGTCGTCTTCGAGGTCCAGCAGCGTCGCCAGCGCTCCGCGCACCATGGCCTGGTCGTCGACGACGATAATGCGGATCATCCGAGGACCTCGACGTGATCGTCCGCCGAGAGCTCGTCGGCGGACACGGGCGCGGGGGCCAACTCGAGCCGCCACCCGGGCCCATCGGACCGCGGTCCCCACGAGGTCCGGCCGTGATCGCCAACGCGGTCGCGTAGGCCGTTGAGGCCGCTCCCGCCGGCGCGGGCATCACGCGGCGAGGCCGCCGCGCCGTTGTCGCTGACGCTCACGCGGTCGGAATCGACCTCGATGCGCACCTGCGTCGGATCGGCGGCGTGGTGGACGACGTTCGCGCAGCCCTCGCGGATGACGTACGGCGCGAAGCGCCCGACAATACTCGACGGGTCGAGCTCATCGATGTCGATGCTCGTCTCGAGCGTGCAGGAAATGCCCGCCGCTTTCAGCAGGGCGCGGGCCTGTTCGATCTCATCGCTCAACCGGGCCTGCCGTGTCTTCGCGACGACGGCGCGCACGTCGGTCAGTGCCTGGCGCGCGAGATCGGAGACGTCGCCGGCTTCGCTGCGCGCCGCCGCGAGGTGTTTGTCGCTCGCCTGCTCGGCCGTGATCAGGCGCGTGAGCAGCTCGGCCTTCACGGAGATCGCGGTCAGTTGCTGGCCGAGGACGTCGTGCAGGTCGCTCGCCAGCTGCAGCCGCTGCTGTTCCTTGGCGAGCGCGTGCTGTTGCGCGGTCGCGACCTGCTGCTGTCGATCCGAGACGATCGAGCCTCGCACGGCGATCATGATGAACATGTTCATCGCGAGGATCGCAAACGGGACCCACAGCTCGGTGTTCGGTTCGATGATCGCCTGTACGAATGCGATCGCAGCGACGGCGAGGAGGTAGCCGACGAGGGCCCGCCGCGGCAGGAGCAGGGTGAGCGAAATGGCGTAGGACAGCAGGTAGATCATCGTCCAGTCCGTCAGCAACCACAGGCCGACCTGGATCAAGACGAGCAGGATCACGACGATGATGACGTTCTTATTGATGCGGCGCCCAAGCGGGACGACATCGGCAAGGAGCCAGGCTGACAGGTACGTCGCCGCGAAGGCCACGAGCAGGAGTCCGATCCCGTAGGCACGCGGACTACCGTCCCACATGCGCACGAGCTGGACGATCGGCATCGCGAGGAAGACGAGATACGGTGCAGACCATCCCAGGGACATGATCCGTTCTTTGGAAGGGCGCGTCAGCATGGGTGCTCCTTTCTCGCTAGCTGTCAGCCTAGTGGTTACTTGCGGTCCTTACGGATCGTCGCGCCCCACATCGCGAGGGCGAGGAACACCGCCGTGTACGCCACCGCGGAGATGATGACGGTCGCGTTGAGCTCCTCACCGCCGATGAAGACGAGCGGCAGACGCGCAAGGCCATAAAACGGCGTGAACTGCGCGATGGACTGGAAGATTGCGGGCATCTCTTCAAGCGGCAGGAAGATACCGGAGATGAACGCCGACAGCGTCACGACACCCGAAGTGGCGGCATAAGCTGCGTCGGAGCGCAGGAAGAACGCCGCCGCCAGGCCAATGGAGGAGGCAATGAGGGCGACAAAGAGGATCGCGATGGCAGAGTACAGCCAGACGGGTGCATCGAGCTGGGCGCCCGTGACGAAGCCCACCAGGTACGTCATGGCGATGATGACGATGGCGAGCGCGAACCCGGCGATGACTTTTGACAGGGCGTAGCGGCCGGCTCCGAGCGGGGTGATCGCGATCTGACGCAGCCAGCCCTGCTGGCGTTCCATCGCGACGGTCACGCCGAGCGCGGACAGTGCATTGACGGCGCCGAAAAACGTCATCTGGACGAGGATCTGGCCTCCCATGGTGCCACGGCCCAGCTGGATGTCGGTGTATTCCTTGCCGACGCCGAACATCAGGTACAACAGGACCGGCATAATGACCGAAAAGGCGAGCATGAACGGGTTGAACAGGGCCGAACGCAGGTTGAAAACCGCTGCGGCAAGCACACCGTGCCCGGCGCGCGAGGGGCGAGTTTCCAGCAGGTCAGCGGACGAGGTAAGAGTCGTGGTCGTCATGGTCAATCAGTCCTTAGGCGGTGACGCGTTCAGCGTCGGGGGTGGTGGTCAGCATTTCGAAGGAATCGTCGAGCGTGGAGTTGCGCAGCTCGACCGCGTGCGTGTCAGGGGAGGAGAGCACCGCGATCGCGACGTCTTTGAGGTCGGCGCCCGTGATCGCCAGTTGGCCGCGGGCGAAGTCGACCGAGTCGTCCTCAGCGAGCGCGTCGGCGAGCTGGTCGTGCAGCGTCGGCCAGTTTTCCTCGTCGATGAGCGCGGTCAGGTGTTGCGAGGCGGTGAGCCCCCGCACCTCGGCGGTGGGGCCATCGGCGACGACGCTGCCGTGCGACAGGACGATCGTGCGCGGGGCGAACATTTCGGCCTCGTTCAGCTGGTGGGTCGCGAAGATGATCGTCCGTCCCGCATCGGCTTCGCGACGCATGAGGCGCCAGAAGTTGCGCCTCGCATTCGGGTCCATTCCGGCGGTCGGCTCATCGAGGATGAGCAGTTCGGGATCGCCGATGAGCGCGATCGCGAGGCGTACCCGCTGGAGTTCGCCGCCCGAGAGCTGGGCGACGTGGCGGGTCAGCAGGCCGTCGATCTCGGTGCGCTTGACGAGCGAGTCGACGGTGCCGCTGGCGCCCGCGATCCTCGCGAGCAGGGTGATGATGCGTCCGACGCGGTCGTCGGTCGGCAGCGAATTGGCCTGAAGCATGACGCCGACGAGATTGCGGTTGATCGCCGCGATGGGGTCCGCGCCAAAGAGTTTCGCGCTACCCGAATCGGGCGAGGTAAGCCCGAGGGCGATATCGAGGGAGGTCGTCTTGCCCGAGCCATTGGGGCCGAGGAGGGCGACGATCTCGCCACGCTTGATGGCGATATCGATGCCGGCAACGGCTTTCGTGTCGCCGAAGGATTTCGTGACGCCGGAAAGGGCGAGTGCTGTGGTGTCCATGTCTCCATGCTTCACCCGCGCACGGCGCCGCCCCTATGACCGGCGGCCGAACTTCGCCATGACGAATGTCAGGGGGGAGGCGGTGACGTTGCCGTGCACATCGGAGATCAGCGCTATCTGCGTGGGCGCGGTCATGAGGCGGTGCGGCGTAGGCGCGAGATGATGAGCGCGGCCAGGCCCGCGAGGCCCACGGCTCCAACGATGAGGAGGTTGCGGTGGGCGTGATCGGTCAGGAGCGGCAGGGCGCTCGCGGCGCCCCACAGCACTTGGGCGAAGAGCTGCGCGGGCAGGCTGCGGCGGGCCAGGGAGCCGATCGCGCGCCACTCGACCTGGCCGCGCCACCCGACGCGCTCGGTCAGCCGCGCCGAGATGATGAGGGCGTGGGCGAGCACGATGATCGCGGCGACGCTCGCCCACCACGAGAGCGAGGAGACGAGGACGCCGTCGACGTACCGGGCGGGCAGGAAGTCGACGAGCGCGCCAAAGGCGAGGCCGAGCATCGGCACCCAGGCGCCGGTCGCCGCGAGGGAGAGGACCGAGGTGAGGATGAGCAGCCAGACCGGGGCGCCCCAGAGCAGCCCGATGGCGAGCGCCGCGAGGGGGCGGAAGGCGATGAGCGCGACGACGGGGACGGCCGGACCGATGTTCAAGGTGAGATCTTGCGACCGGCTCATCGGCGTTCTCCTCGCTTCTTGGCCTGCAGGAACGCGGCAACGTCGGGTGAACCGAGCCACGGCCAGGAGATGACCTCGACTCCCGCGTCCCGCAGCGCCCGGATCCGGATCTCGCGTTCGGCCAGTTCGAGCTCGAGCGCCGCCGCCACGGCGGAGTCCTTGGACGCCAAGCCATCGGGTAGCACGTCGATGACCATCACCTGATGGCCCGCATACGACCAGGTGAAGGCGAGGTCGAGGGGCACGTCATCGAGCAGCGTCGAGATCAGCCATACCGAGGCCGCCGACGTCAGCCGCGGGGGACGCACGAGGTGCGTCGCGCGGTGCGGTGGACGGGCCATCGTGAGGTAGCGGGCCAGGCGCTGTTCGGCGCGGCGCCCGGTCGCGGGCAGCATGCCGTGACCGGGGTTCGACAGGTCGACGAGGCCGACGCGGTCGCCCGCCTCGAGGTGGGCGTGCGCCAGCGAAATGGCGGCGTTGCGGGCGATATCCAGGCTCGTAATGTCGGTGGCGCCGCGCTTGACGCCGCCGGCCCACGCATCGACGTTGCGGCCTACGTCATCGCGCGGGTCGAGCACGAGCATGACGATCGATTCCGCGCCGGCGTGGGTTCGCGCGACGTAGAGCTCGGCGAGGCCCTCGTCGGTCGCGTGCCGGGCCGTCGTCCGCCACGAGATTCGGCTGATACGGTCGCCGCGGCCGAGGGGCGCGACGTCGAAGAATCGGGTGCCGCTTCCCGCACGCCGGTCCTCGCGCGGACCCCAGGCGCCGACGAGGCGGCGCGGGCGGGGCCGATCGGGCAGTGGCGTGATGCGCGGCGGGACGAAGACCCGCAGCGGCAACAGCACGAGCGGGCCGAAGGCACCGCGGCTCGATTGCACGCGGGATTCGAGCCGGAGCAAATCGAGCGTGCCCGAGCGGCCGCACGTGTCGGTGGCGACGATGGATCGCCCCCACAACTCGTCGTGCGGCTCTGGCGCGATGACGGCCTCGACGGGGATGCCGGAGACGCCCGCCATGCGTACATTGATGCCGTCGGGCAGGCCGCCTTCACCCGCGATCTCGAGGGTGGAGGTCAGCTGGTTATTCCGATCGAGCGTCGGATGCGTGCGGTTGATAACGACGCGCGTCGTCGCCCGCCGAAAGGCATCGAACGCGAAGAGGGCGGCGAGCACGGCCAGTTCGGGGCGCGCCGCGACCAGGGCCATCGTCGCCAAAACGGCAGCCGTGAGCATCCCACCGATGTGGAGCAGGGTGGGTTTGGCGTGTTCGGCGCGGGCTTCTCCCAGCATTAGGCCAGATCGGGAACCGGGACGGTGTCGAGGACCGACGTGATGATCGACGAGCCCGTCGTGCCGCCCGCCCAGGCGCGAGCCGTGAGCGTGAGACGGTGGGCGAGCGCCGGGGTCGCGACGGCGCGCACGTCGTCGGGGATGATGAAGTCACGTCCCGCGAGTGCGGCCTTCGCGCGGCACAGCAGCAGCAGCGACTGGGCGCCGCGCGGGGAGACACCGACCTCGACCTCGGGATGCGCGCGCGTCGCGGCGGCAAGGGCGACGCAGTAGGCGGCGACGTCCTCGTTCACGTCGATCGCTTCGACGCCGGCCTGCATCGCCAGGACCTGCTCGGCCGTGATGACGCTGTCGACGCGCGTGGCTTCGGCGCGGCGAGCGACGCGGTTCATGAGGACCGTCGTCTCGTCGGCGGACGACAGGTAACCGACCGACAGGCGCACCATGAAGCGGTCGAGTTGGGCCTCGGGCAGCGGGAACGTGCCCTCGAGCTCGACGGGGTTCGACGTCGCGATGACGTGGAAGGGGGAAGGCAGGCGGTAGGTCCGGCCTTCGGCGCTGACCTGGCCTTCGGCCATCGCCTCCAGCAGCGCGGACTGCGTGCGCGGGGAGGTGCGGTTGATTTCGTCGGCGAGGAGCAGGCCGGTAAAGACGGGACCGGGGCGGAAGTTGAATTCGCGCGTCGCCGGGTCCCATACGAACGAGCCCGTGACGTCGGCCGGCAGGAGGTCGGGGGTGCACTGCAGGCGCGCAAAGTCGAGGCCGAGTGCCGAGGCCATCGAGCGAGCCGCGACCGTCTTGCCGAGACCCGGAAGGTCTTCGAAGAGGACGTGTCCGCCTGCGAGGACCGCAGCGAGCGCGGTCGACAGCGCCTCGTCCATGCCGACGACGACGGTCTTGACGGCATCGAGCACCGCCTGACCGTTCGAAGAGATCTCCTCGATGGATGCGGGAGTTGGCGTCATGTCCTGTCCTTTTCTGCGATGGTGCGCAGCAGCTGCCGCGCCGTGGCCGGAGTGATGCGCGCCTGACCGGACACCAGAGCGTCATACTCCGGTCCGAACAGTTCACGCGCCTGGGCATTAGTGAGTTGATGACGGGTAGAAAAATCGGCGACGACTGCGCCGAGGCGTTCGAGCGTCGTGCCGGAAAGCCGGGGCTCGCGGAACGCGCCCGCGGTCGTGGCGACGCTCGGGCGCAGCCCGGTGAACGCCTGCGATTCGAAATCGGGGGTCTTTTCGGTATCGATCCCGCGCAGCAGGCTCGCCGCCGCGGCGATTGCAGTAGCGCCCGCGCCAAGGGCGAGTGCGTATCCGAACGGCCAGGAGATGGCCTGGGCGATGAAGAAGACCACGAGGCCGATGGCCAGCGGGATAAGGCTGCGACGAATCATCGGCGGGAGCCCGCCTTCGGTGCCTCGGCCAGACTAGCTTCGATGGTCTCCAGTGCCGCGTGAGCCGCGGCAATATCGTCGTTAGTCGACGTCGTATTCGGGCGGAAGCGCGCGCGGTGGTACAGGTCGATTAGCTGTTGCGTCGCCGCCTCATCGGCACCCGAACGCACGAGGCGCTCGCGGGCCCATTCCGCCGGCGTGACCGATGCGGAACGGGCGCCGATCTTGGCGCTGGCCGCGCGTTCGAGTTCGACCCACGTCGCGATAACGCGATCGGTCGGGCTGACATCGAGGTCGGCCAGCGCGCTGCGCGCCCGTGCGACCTGATGGGCGTAGATCGGTTCTTCGGCCGTGATGAGGGCATCGAAGCGTGCGCCGTCGTCGACCTGTTCGGCGCTGCCGCGGCGCTTCGCGGACCGGTGCAGCCAGAGCCCCACGCCGAAGATGGCGCCGAGGACGATCACGACGAAGAAGACGGCGCCGGCCGCGGCCAGCAGGTCCGACAGATCTGGCGCGGCGGGCGGGAAGACCTCTTCCCCTGAGTGCGGGCCGTAGCCCGGGCCCGGACGGTAATCGCGGCTGTGTTCGGCAGTAGTGACCTGCGGACGCAGCCGAATCGCGGGCGGCAGCGACCCAATAAAGACAACGAGGCAGCAGGCGAGCGCAAGGATCGCCGCGAGAGAACGATTGCGCACTTAGCGACCCCCTGCCTGATTCATCGTGCCAGTGTAAAAGGTGCGCTCCCAGCGGCAGAAGCGATACCTCAATTCGGTTGCCGAAAGCTGCCAAGATCCGCAGGAAAATTCGCCATCCGGCAGGTGTGGCGCGAAGGTATCACCGGCCACTTTGAGGTCGATTTCGGTCACCGACGCGACCTGGACGTAGAGCATTGCGGCGCGATAGATCTCGCCGCCGCCCATGACCCACAGGTCCTCCTCGTGCCACCGGGGATCGGCAAGCACACGATCGAGGTCGGTCGCGACGGTGGCGCCGGGCGCCGAAAAGTTGGGGTTGCGGGTGACGACAATATTCGTCCGGCCCGGCAACGGACGGTATTTTTCGGCCAGCGACTCCCACGTAGCTCGCCCCATGAGCACGGTGGCGCCGAGCGTCGTCGACTTAAAATGTGCGAGATCCTCCGGCAGGTGCCAGGGCATCGCGCCGTCGGCCCCGATGACGCCGTGCGCATGGGCCCAGATAGCGCCGATCATACAGAGATCGGTGCCGAAATCGCGGGATGGTGCTGGTAGCCCTCGATGACGACGTCGTCGAAGTCGTAGTCGAAGATCGAGTCGGCCTTCGCGAGCTTCAGCTGAGGCTTGTCGTAGGCCGTGCGCGATAGTTGCTCGCGCACCTGGTCGAGGTGGTTTAAGTAGATGTGGCAGTCGCCGCCGGTCCACACGAAATCGCCGACCTCGAGGCCGACCTGCTGTGCCATCATGTGCGTGAGCAGGGAGTAGGACGCGATGTTGAACGGGACGCCGAGGAACATGTCCGCGCTGCGCTGATACAGCTGGCAGGATAGCTTGCCGTCGGCGACGTAGAACTGGAAGAACGCGTGGCACGGCATGAGCGCCATCTTCTCCAGCTCGCCGACGTTCCAGGCTGAGACGATGATGCGCCGCGAGGTGGGATCCTCGCGCAGTTGGCCAAGGACCCGTTCGATCTGGTCGATGTGGCGCCCGTCGGCGGCCGGCCAGCTGCGCCACTGTACGCCGTACACGGGACCGAGCTCGCCGTCCTCATCGGCCCACTCATTCCAGATCCGGATGCCGTGCTCCTGCAGGTAGCGGACGTTGGAGTCGCCCTTTAAGAACCACAGCAGCTCGCCAATGACGGACTTCATGTGCACGCGCTTGGTCGTCACCAGGGGGAAACCCTCGGCGAGATTGAAACGCATCTGGGCGCCGAAGGTCGAGATCGTTCCGGTGCCGGTCCGATCCTCGCGGCGCGTGCCATGCTCCAGGACGTGGCGGAGCAGATCCTCGTAGGCTGTGTTGACGGTCACAGGGCCAGCTTAGTGCATGGCCTCCAGCAACTGCTGACGGTTCTTGTCCGCCACCTCGAAGCTCACCGGCGGCGGGCCGAACGCGGCCGCGATGCCGTCGAGGACCGACTTGCCCATCGCCTTGCCGCCGACCCAGCCGATGCCCGCGCCGATGCCGAAGGGAGCGAGGCGACCGAGCGCGAGGCTGCCGCCCTTAGCCGCCGTCTGCTTCGCGGCGCGCTTGCGTAGCGCCTTGTTCACGGACTTCACGGTGGACACGGGCATGCGCGTCATCGCCTGCTTCGCCCAGTGGATCGTCGACAGGCCGAGCGAGGCCTGCACCGCCGAGGCGCCTTCTTCGCCGAGCAGCGCCGTCAGCAGCAGCGTGCGGCGGCGGTCCTTGTCCTCTGTCGGAATGCCATAGACCTCGGCCACGGCCATGACGTGGAAGGCGGTCGCGGCGACGAATGCCGCCATCTGGGCACCCGTCAGACCCACCGCGGCGGCGGTCCCGACGGCCGGTACTGCGGCCGCGACACCGACACCGGCGCCGGAGGTCTTTACGAACCGCAAAAACTTTTTGTCCAGCATCGCGATGATCTGCTCGGGCGTGGCGCGCGGGCGCCTGCGGCGAAGTTTCGCCACCTGGGCGCTGACGCGGGCTGACGGGATCGTCACGGCCTTATCGAGGGCCTTGTCGAATCCCTGCACAGAAAATAGTGAGGCCATGAAGCTCACTCCTTAAAAATTTCGTCACGAAAAGTGACAGTCATCGCGGGGGACTCTTCTAATGTGTGCCCAACCGTGCAGGTTCGCGAGATGGCAGCGTGCACTCGGCTCGGATCCGGCACGTCCTTATCGCCGGTCTCGGGGTCGGCGACGACATCGAAAGCCGCATACGCGTCGCGTTCCTTATCGAAGATCGCCCGCACCCACCATACGGAATTGTGGTCTTCGCCGAGGGCGTGTTCCATCCGCGCATCCGCGCTCATCGCATTGCATCCGGCGAGCGCGATCTGAAGCAGTTCGCCAGGAGTGATCGCGCCGGGGACGTCCGCGGGGCCGACAGTGATCTGCTGTCCGCGGGGCGCGGTCGCGACGAATGTGCGGGTGCCGAGCCGCCGCAGGAGGATTGGCGGGCGGGCCGACTGGCCCTCGTCGGGCTCGGTGGGAAAGGACGGAGGCGTGGGCTGCGTACTCATGCCGTAATCGTCGCATGCCACAGCGCCTGACGCGCATGTGGTAGAAGCAATCGGTTGATAGATTAGGTCAGAAGGTCTAGCCCAGTACTGATGCTGCGCTCGATCCGCCTAAACCGTTGGGACGATGGAGGAAAATCGATGACCCAAGTACCCGCTGACGTTCTCGCTTTGGTCGATGACGCAGTCGATCTTGCACACCGGTGGATTGACGAAACCGAGGCCGGTCAAACAGATGAGGAGCGGGCTACTACGGGCCAGCTAGCGGCGCTCGTTGCCGATCCAGCCGGACTGGACCTTGCGATGCGTTTCGTGGACCGCGTGGCTCGTCCGGAAGACAGTGGCGTTGCGGCCAAGGAACTCTCACGACTGACCGCCTCGGACGCGTCGTCGTTCCTTGGTGGCATTGACCGCGTGCTGCTGGGTCTGGGCGCTAAGGCCGCGCGCCTCGCGCCGGGTGTCGTCGTGCCGCTCGCGCGCAAGCGCCTGCGCCAGATCGTCGGGCACCTCGTTGTCGACGCCCGTGATCCGCAGCTCGCCGAGCACCTGGAAAAGTCCCGCAAGGATGGCTTCCGCCTGAACATCAACCTGCTCGGTGAGGCCGTCCTCGGTGAGCAGGAAGCCGCCTCCCGCATGCAGCGCACGACCGACCTGATCAAGCGCGATGACGTCGACTATGTGTCTATCAAGGTCTCCTCGCTCGTCTCCCAGATCTCGACCTGGGACACCGAGGGCACGACGGAGCGCGTGCTCGAGCGCCTGCGCCCGCTGTACCGCGCGGCCGTCTCCACGAGCCCGCACACGTTCGTCAACCTCGACATGGAGGAATACCGCGACCTCGACCTCACGATCGAGGTCTTCACGCGCATCCTTGACGAGGAAGAATTCCACGACCTGCAGGCTGGCATCGTGCTCCAGGCATACCTGCCGGACTCGGTCGCCGCGATGGACAAGCTCATCGACTTCGCACACAAGCGCCACGAGCAGGGCCGCGCGCCGATCAAGATCCGTATCGTCAAGGGCGCGAACCTCTCGATGGAGCGCGTCGAGGCCGAGATCCACGGCTGGAAGCAGGCGCCGTTTACCGACAAGGACGGCGTCGACGCCAACTACCTGCGCCTCGTCGAGCGCATCTTGCGCGAGGAGAACCTCGGCTCGATCCGCGTCGGCGTCGCCTCGCACAACCTCTACACCGTGGCGCTCGCCCACCTGCTCGCGACCGAGCGCGGCGTGAGCGACATGCTCGACATCGAGATGCTGCAGGGCATGAGCCCCTCGCAGGCGCGCGCCGTGCGCGACCGCGTGGGTTCGGTGCTCCTGTACACGCCCGTCGTCGCCCCCGAGGACTTCGACGTGGCCGTCTCATACCTCGTGCGTCGCCTGGAAGAAAACGCCCAGACGCAAAACTTCTTGCGTGCGATGTTCGCCGAAGAAGGCGATGAGTCCGGTGCGGGTCTGGACGACCAGGAAGTGCGCTTCCGTCGCTCCGTGACCGACATGTTCTCCCACGAGGCCTCGGCCCGCCGCTCCACCGAGCGCGCGCCGATCACCGACTCGTTCGAAAACACCGCCGACTCCGACCCGGCGCTGCCCGCGACCCGGGCCTGGGCTCGCGAATCGCTCGACGCCAAGCCGAAGGAACTGTGGAGCCCGGTCCTCGGGTCCACCTCCGAGGTCGATGACGTCGTCGCCAAGGTGAAGTCCGCGGTGGGCAACTGGCGGGCGAAGAGCCCCGAAGAGCGCGCCACCATCCTGCGGGCCGTTGCTCAGCAGCTGGAGGACCGCCGCGGCCAGTTCATCACCGTCATGGCCGCCGAGGGCGGCAAGACCGTCGAGCAGGGCGATCCCGAGGTCTCCGAGGCGATCGACTTCGCCCGCTACTACGCGGACCGCGTCGCCGAGCTCGAGCCAGGCTCCGGCTCGCTTGCGACCGACGGCGCCAGCTTCGAGCCGGTCGATGTCACGCTTGTGACCCCGCCGTGGAACTTCCCGGTCGCTATCCCCTGTGGTGGCGTCATCGCGGCGCTCGCGGCCGGTTCCGGCGTCATCATCAAGCCCGCCTCCGCGGTGCCCGGCTGTACCGAACTCATCGTGGAAGCCTGCCACGCGGCCGGCGTTCCCGGCGAGCTCCTGCAGGCCGTGCGCAGCAAGGAAAACGAGGTCGGCAAGCACCTGATCTCGCACCCGGACATCGACCAGGTCATCCTGACCGGCGCCTCCGAGACCGCGGAGATGTTCGCGGGCTGGCGCGCCGATCACGACGGCGGTGCGCGCGTCTACGCCGAGACCTCCGGCAAGAACTCGCTCATCATCACCCCGGCCGCGGACTACGACCTCGCGGTCGCGGACCTCGTGAAGTCGGCCTTCGGCCACGCCGGCCAAAAGTGCTCGGCCGCGTCGCTCGCGATCCTCGTCGGGTCTGCGGGCACCTCCGAGCGCCTCATGAACCAGCTCGTTGACGCCGCCTCGTCGGTGCGCGTGGGCTACCCCGATGATCTGTCCACGACGATGGGCCCGGTCATCGAGGAGCCGGAAGGTAAGCTGCTGCGCGCCCTCACGACGCTCGAGCCGGGGGAGACCTGGCTCGTCGAGCCGCGCAAGCTCGATGAGACCGGCAAGCTCTGGTCGCCCGGCGTGCGCGACAACGTCCAGCCCGGATCCTTCTTCCACCTCACCGAGTGCTTCGGCCCGGTCCTTGGCATCATGCGTGCGAAGACCCTCGCGGAAGCGATCGAGATCCAAAACGCGGTGGCCTACGGTCTGACCGGCGGCATCCATTCGCTGGATGAGGAAGAGATCAACACCTGGCTCGACAACGTCGAGATCGGTAACGCGTACGTCAACCGGCACATCACCGGCGCGATCGTCCAGCGCCAGGCCTTCGGCGGCTGGAAGCTGTCCGCCTTCGGCCCGGGCGCCAAGGCCGGTGGCCCGAACTACGTCGCGCAGCTGGGCCGCTGGGTCCCGAATGGCGAGCCCGAGCACGGCATCGAGCTGTCCGACACCGTCGCCGCTGCGCACGCCGATTACACGGGACTCGTCACCGATCAGGCCGACCGTGCCTGGCTGCGTGCGGCGCTGGCCTCCGACGCGGCCGCCTGGGCCGCCGAACTCGGCCAGGAAGAAGACGTGTCCGGCCTGAACGCCGAAGACAACATCTTCCGCTACCGTCCGGCGGACGTGACGATCCGCGCCGGCAAGGGCGCGAGCGCGGCCGAGCTGGTTCGCCTGCTCGCCGCTGCGGAGCTCGCCGGTTCCACCGTGCGCGTCTCGCTCAACCCCGAGCTGTCCAAGCAGCTCAAGGGCATGCACCCGGCCGGACCGGCCGCTGTCGCGGGCCTGCAGCGCCTCGCGAAGGTCGTCGACGTCGGCGAGCGCACCGACCAGTTCATCGCGCGCGCCCGCTCCGGCCAGATCACCGGTCGCATCCGCGTCATCGGGGAGGAAGGCGCCGAGATCGATGCCGCCCTCGCCTCGACGTCGGCCGTGACCGTGCTGACCGGCCCGGTCCTTGCGACCGGTCGTCGCGAGATGCTCACGTTCCTGCGTGAGCAGGCGATCTCGCGGACCCGTCACCGCTTCGGCCACTTGCCGGCCGGTGAGGAAGTCCCGGTCCGCTAAGCGGCCACATCGCACGTCGGCCCGCGTCGCTCCTGAAGAGCTGACGCGGGCCGACGTGTTTTTACGTGCGGGTTACTCGGCGGTCAAAAATTCGACCGCGATCGCCTTTTCAGCCTCGACGACGTCATCGACGGCGCCGACGGCCGCTCGCTCGATCGGACCCGAAAACAGCGGTACCGAGGCCTTAACCTCGCCGTCGATCGTGCGCGTGCAGGAGCCATCGCTCACCGGCAACAACTCCATCCGGCCGCGTACCCGTACCGGTGCGCCCGCAATATCGAGGTTCAGTGTTCCCGACCGGCGGACGTCCTCGCGCGGCGCCTGCCACGCCTCCACGATGGTGACATCGAGCGTGTCGCCGACGAATCGGCGCGCCGCCTGCGGCAGGAGGTTCGCGGGGATCTCGGCCCGGATCGTCACGGTCAGGTCCGATTCGCCCTGGATCGTCACGTCGGCTTTCGTCGCGCCGGCGCGGCGGGCCTTGGCCTGCTGGAACGATTCATCCCGCCACAGCTCGCTCACGCGATTCGTCGTGGCAGGGTATGCGACGGAGGTCGAGAAATGCATCAAAGCTCCTAACCGAGGACATGTTCCTTCAAGGCTACCGCGAGGAGGCAAGACAGCGACGATGGCGGCGCTAGGCTTGGAGTGTGTCGAATCTAAACGATCTCATCCGTCGCCTCGGCGGCTTCGATCCGAAACAGGTGGAATGGCTCCATCTCCTTGTGGGTGACTGGCAGATCATCTCCGACCTCGCCTTCGCAGATCTCGTCTTGTGGGTCCCCGACGGCGAAGGGTTTACCGCGGTCGCGCACTGCCGCCCGTCGACGGGTTCGACCGTCCACCACGATGATGTCGTCGGCCGACACGTTCCCGAAGGACGCCGCTCCCTGCTCGAAGAAACGATGGCCGCGGGCACAATCCGTCGCTCCGAAGAACCCCGGTGGACCGGGTCCTATGCGGTGCGCGAAGACCTCGTCCCGGTGCTCTTCGAGGGCAAAGCGATCGCCGTCGTCTCCCGGGAGGCAAACCTCGGTACGGCCCGCAGTCAGTCGCGGCTCGAGCGCAACTACCAAAGCGCGGCCGACGACCTGTGCGCGATGATGACGCGCGGCGAATTCCCCTCGTCTTCGGTCCCCGGTTTCCGGCGCGGCATGCCGCGTGTTGGCGATGGCATGGTCCGGCTCGACGCCGATGGCGCCGTACAGTACGCCTCCCCGAATGCCCTGAGCTGCTTCCACCGCCTAGGGGTCCAGGGCAATATGAACGGCCGCAACCTCGCGGAAGCCGTCTCCGACATCATCGAGGCGCACTCCCTGGTCGATGAGACCCTGCCCGTCGTGCTCATGGGCCGGGCCGCTTGGCTCACGGAGGTCGAAAGTTATGGGGTGTCGCTGACGCTGCGGGCGCAGCCGATTACCGAACATGGCGAACGCCGCGGAGCGGTCCTCCTCGTGCGCGATGTCTCCGAGGTGCGGCGCCGCGAGCGCGAACTGCTCACGAAGGACGCGACGATCCGCGAGATCCACCATCGCGTCAAGAACAATCTCCAGACCGTGGCGGCCCTGTTGCGCCTGCAGGCGCGTCGCTCGAACTCCGATGAGACCCGTGAAGCACTCGGGGAGGCGATGCGCCGCGTCGCCACGATCGCGACGGTCCACGAGACGCTCTCACAGACGATCGACGAGACCGTCGACTTCGACAATGTCTTCGTACGCGTGCTGCGCCTGGCGGCCGATGTGGCATCCCCGGGGGACCACCCGACCACGAAAGTGCTCGGTTCCTTCGGCTTTGTCGGCGCCGATGTGGCAACGAGTCTGTCGGTCGTATTGATGGAACTCGTATCGAACGCTGTCGAGCACGGCTATGAGGGCTCAGGCGGCGAGATCGAGATCGAGGCGCGTCGCGATGACTGTGACCTTACGGTCTATGTCCGCGATTCGGGCACCGGCGTGAGCAATGCGGGGCCCGGTACGGGGCTTGGCACGCAGATTGTCCGGACCCTTGTGCAAGGTGAGCTGCGCGGGACAATTAACTGGATTCCGCGGCCCTCAGGCGGTACCGAGGTCGTCGTTCACGTCCATTTGTGCAGCCGAAATTCGTCGGACGGGGAATAAAGATTTCCGGCCCGCTTTGTGCGGGCCGGAAATCTTTTATCGGGAAGTAATTCGCGATTTAGCTAGCGCGGCGGGCGCGAGCAGTCCGGCGCTTGAGCGCGCGACGCTCATCCTCGCTCATGCCGCCCCAGACGCCAGAATCCTGGCCGTTTTCGAGGGCCCACTTGAGGCAGGTATCCATGACCTCGCACTGCCGGCAAACAGCCTTGGCTTCCTCAATTTGGGTTAGGGCAGGGCCCGTATTACCAATGGGGAAGAAGAGCTCCGGATCCTCGGTCAAGCACTTAGCCCGGTGACGCCAGTCCATCTCATCTCCTCAAGTGAATTGAGTTGCCTCCAACACATGACGGAGCACAACTCAACGTCATCGTGTGAATGTCTGATGACAAGCTTCGCACTAATGTCCCGGGGGCACAAGAGTCCCGGTCCACTCCACTCGATCAAGGAGTGGTGCAGTTTCTCACACGCCGTTTACTATCCGGACAATTTTTTGTCACCTACGCGTGCCAGGCCGCTGGACAACGTCGTTATGCTAGGGGGATGAGCGTTGCTGACTCTCTTCGGACGATGCCGAACCCGTTGCGGGCATCCGTCGCCATCGGAGCGCTGCACGCTGCGGGCTTCCTCTACATCGGTATTTCGTGGTGGATCGACTCGATGAGCGAACCGAAGTTCGTCGAACTGCTGCGCATCATGGCCACCGCAGCGCTCGTCATGGGGCTCTGCCTGGCGGCCGCGACGTACGGGATCGTACGGAAGAAGAAGTTCGCCCGCGCCCCGTTGCTCGTGCTGTTCTTAGTCGAAGCGTTCTCCTTCCTCTTCACGATCGGAAACAGGTCGTGGTGGCTCAGCGCGCTCGGCCTGCTGTCGGTCGTGGGAATTTGGGGACTGCTGCCCGCTAGCACGCGGGCCTTTTTGGGAGTCGAGGATCGCCCGACGAAATTCGACTAGCCAGCTGGATAATCGTGGCACCGTAGCCATCGATCCAGACGCCCCGTCCGGGGTGATTCATTGCAGGGCACTGCGCGTATACCCAACCGGGAATCGGAAAGCTCATCCCCGCAACGCGCGTCATACGCTGTGGGTTCAGGAGCAGCAGGCTACTGCTCGTCTTGAGCGCCGCGAGCGGACCCGCGGCCGCATAGGTGACCGTCGCCGGATCACTCGCCACAATCAACACGTCATCGCAATCAACCGGGGCCATGAGCCGCTCGTCCATCGCGCTCGCGTTATCGATGACCTGGGCACGCCGCCCCTGCTGGCGGCAGATCGCCGCGAGGGTATGCGCTGCGGTGGTTCGGCCTGATCCCGCAGGTCCGATGATGAGGACCGACGTCGTGATTCGTGGCGCCCAAGGCGCTGCGGCAGGCAGCGACCAGCCGGCGAAACCGGCAGGCGCGTTAGGGGTGCCGGTGGGAAGCGAACGGAATCGTGGCTGGCGAGCGGCACGCAGTGGGACAGGATCTTCGGGGAGCGCCAGCTGGATCGCGCGCCCGGTAGGGATGTGGAAGGCCCGGCCTGCGCCAGGCCCGGGCGACATACGGTTGGGGACCCCGCACACGGAGAGGTTGACGGCATCGAGGCCAGCGAGGACCAATCGTTCCGGGAATGCCGCGGCGAATCGTGCCGTCGCAAGCGAAGTATCGCCGACTGCGATGAAGCGCGCAGCACAGCGCGTGAGCCGCTCGACGTAGTCGTTGCCGGTGCCCGGTCCTAACGCGTCATCGAGCGCTGCCCGCCAGTGATGCAGATCGTCGATGACGATCAAGAGTCGTGACGGTTCGCTTTGTGCCGCCTCGACGAGAATACGTGACAGGTGGATATCGTGCAGGGCGACGGTATCGATCCCCGGCCACGCAATGTCTTGGGAGGTCACGAACACGACGTGCTCGCCGGCTGCGGACAACTGGTGGGCGGCGAGCCTGGCCGTCGTACTGCGGCCACTTTCTGCACCTCCGATCACCATGAGGTGCCGCGAGGTTGGCGTGAACGATGTGTGGCGAAGGAGTTCCGGCTCGTCGGCGCGCCCCCACGCGCCATCACACTGCTCGAGTGTCACGCGTGCCGGGAGCGTCGGTGCCCACGGCACGCTGACGTGCCCGCCCCCCCGGATCGCCCACTGGGCAGAAAGGTCGCTGACGAGCGCCTCGACCTCGGTCAAGGGACCAGCCCAGGCACACTGCAGGGTGCGGGTGGCGTGTCCTGCGGCGATGAGCCGGCCGGGGATGGCGGGAAGCTCGGCTGCGGCGGGGGAGTCGAGGACGTCTGAAGAGTCGGCGGGCGTGGTCACGCGCAGGCACAGCCGCAGCGGCATATTGGCGCGCATGGCGGGAGTGACCGCGCCTGCCGGGCGTTGGGTTGCCGCGATGAGGTGCACTCCAAGCGATCGCCCCTGCGTCGCGAGCCGGACGAATTGGTCGAGGACATCGGGGGCATCGGAGGCGAGCGCTTGGAATTCGTCGATGACAACAAGGATCCGAGGCAGGTCGGGTTTATCGGCGTCGTCGAGTACGGAGTACTCCGACAGGGATCGCACGCCGTAGCGCACGAAGATTTCCTCGCGCCGCTTCAGCTGAGCGGTAAGGGACGTGAGCGCCCGTATGGTGTCGGACATGTCGAGGTCGGTCAGGACGCCGATCGTATGGGGCAGGCGGGCAAGGGGGCCGAAGGCTGCGCCGCCTTTGAAGTCGACGAGCAGGAACGTGAGGGTGGCAGGTGAGAACGTCGCCGCGAGGGCGAGCAACCACGTCGTCAGGAGCTCGGACTTTCCTGATCCCGTGGTGCCCGCGACGAGGGCGTGGGGTCCTTCTGCCGCAAGGTCGAGGATGGCGGTGCCGTCCTCATCGCTTCCGATGGGAATGGCGAGCGTGCTGCCCAGGGTTGTCGCATCCCATCGCCGACGGACAGCGGGAGTGGTGAGCTCGAGGATGTCGCCCAGTGCGGTCCGCGTCGGAAGGCTGGCGGCGGCCTCGTCCTGCATCAGGGCGTCGGCGAGGGCCGAAATCCAGCGCTTGGTGCCCTGCGGGAGGCGGGCGCGGCGGCGCATCGGAATCGGGACTGCCCACGGCAGGGGGCCGCCGTAGGTGACAACGACCTGTCCGGGGCTCGGCGTGAGGGCCGCATCGTGCGGCAGGAACGTCACGACGATGTCGCTGTCGTCGTCGGCGGTATTGATCCACGGGCTGGCGACGCCGAGGGTTTCTCGGCGATGAGTGGCGGCGAGCCAGCCGGCGAGCCACATCGCGTGGCCTTGCGTGTCCGGTCCAAGGATGCTCCACGCTTCACCGCTTTCCCACAGGACATCAGAAGTCAGGCAGCGCGGCACCACGCGCTCATCGGAGCCGCGTTCGCCGAGCAGAACATGGATGAGCACATCTTCGGGGGCGACGGGCAGGAGCCGGCCGCGGCGGGTAGAGCGGCGCGACTGGCGCAACGACAGCCAGCCCGCGAGCGCCATGAAGCCCGGCAGGGCGACCATCGCCCACCGCCACGCCGGGCCCGACAGGGCCATCGGGATCATCGCTAGGCAGATGAGGGCGGGCGCGCCGACACGCATCATCACCTGCGCGTCAAAGGCGGACGTAAAGCGGCCTGGCCGCAGGTGTTGGATCGTCATGGTGGTGTCGCCGAACCGCAGGCGCACCCGCTTGCGGTCGACGGGGAGCCGGCGCCAGGGGAGGTCGGGATAGGCGAGCCGCACGCCGCGGGCATCGAGCCGGATCGTGGCGTGGATGCGCGAGACGGTCGGGTCGCGCAGTTCGATCGTGCCTGCCCGGCCAATCGTGTGGGTCCCGGGGGACAGGACGGTCGCGAACCCGCGATCGGGTCCTGCAACGCACGACAACACAACGGCCATGCACCCACTGTGGCGCGGGCGGCACGCCGGAGGGCGCCGAGCGGCTGCGGCCAGGGGAGCAGAGCGTCAGGGAGAGACGCCTGTGGATTGCGGCGGCAAGCTCACTCGGCGAGGTCTTCGACCTGGAAATCCTTCAGCACCGTGTGGGCGGGCAGGATGCTCGAGATGATTCCGGCGGGCACCGTGAGCGCCACGAGGAGGACGAGGAAGCGCAGGGGCAGCGAGAACTCGACGGGGACATCGGCCTGGTGCAAGATGAACGCCGACCCCGCGGCACCGATGAGGCCGCCGCACGCGATCCCGAGCGTCGTGCCGATGACGGTCATGAGGAAGCCTTCGCTGGCGAGTGCCATCCGCAGCTGACGTTTTGTCATCCCGACGGCGCGCAGCAGCGCGACCTCGCGGCGGCGTTCGATCGCCGAGAGCATCAGCGTATTGGTGACGCCGACAAAGGAGATGAACACGGCGATCGCGAGCAGGGCGGCGACCACGGCGACGAGGACCGAGAGGACCTGATCGACGGCGCCGCGGATGACGGCGGAGCCACTGATCCAAAACGGCGAACCAAGCGAGCTCGACGCGAATGCGGTCTGCACGGATTCCACGGCCCGTGCGCTGTCATCGGGATTGACATGGGCGAGTGCGACGAGACCCTTCGCGTCGGGCACGAGCGAATCGAAGGTGGTGCGCGTGAGCATCGTGGGCGTCCCGCTGGGGGCGTGGACGACGCGCAGGGTGACGGCGTCCTTGGGGATCTCGCCGATGCTCATCGGGTCGGTATCGTTGCCGCCCTCGGGCGGTCCTAAGAGTTCGTGATCCGGGGGGAGGTCTCCCGAAGGCAGGCGCCACAGCCGCACTTGGGTGACCTCCTCGGGGATGCCGTACTCCTGGCCGATGACAAGGACATCGTCGCCCATGGATTTCGGGAGCGATTCGATCCTCGTCGTCAGCGTGACGGCGACCGGGTCCACACCGATGACGGAGATCGCGGTGCGGACGTCATCGGTTCCGAAGGCCATCCCGAGGTGGCTCGCTCGACCGATCGCGATCTCGCCGACGCCCGGCAGCCCCTCGAGCCGGCTGCGGAAGAACGATTCGGATAGGCCTTCCTTCGTCCCATCGGTATGGACCTCGAGGTCGAAGGCGAAAAGATTTCCGAAGGCGCTGCTCACCGAGGATCGCACGACCGCCGTGCCGACGGAGGACAGGGCGACGAGGGCAGTCGTAAGGAAGACCGCCATCGTGGCCGCCGTCGTACGGCCGGGCTGCTGCTGCAGCGAGGCCTGCGTCAGCCGGATCGGCACCCGGTAATTGCCGGGCAGGATGGCGGCGATGCCGCGCGCGAGGCTGCGGGTGATGGGCGGCAGGATGCGGGGCGCGAGGACCGCGAGGCCCGCGATGAGCGCGGCGATGAAGACGCAGACGAAACCGAGCGTGAGCGGTAGGACCGGGAACGCGGGGATCAGCGTGCGCAGCCACGGCTGTAGCAGGAGCGAGACCCCGAGGCCGATCACGCCGCCGAGGAAGAGCCCCAGGCCTATCCGGAAACGGAGCTTGGTCGGCAGTCGCATCGGAGCGGTCTCGGCGCCGCTGAGGACCTCGAGCGGCTCCTGCCGGGTCGCGATATTGGCGGGCCAGAGCGAGGCGATCAGCGAGATCACGATCGAGATCAGGGCGGGCACAACGATGGAGACGGCCGAGATCGGGATGCTCATCGACAGGTCTGCCGTCGTCGGCAGGTTCGCGAGATAGGCGAGCAGCGCGGCGATGAGCCCGTAGCCGAGGAGCACGCCGCTGAGCCCCGCGACCAGGCCCACGACCGCGGCTTCGTACATCACCGCGCCGTGGATCTGCGAACGCTGGGCTCCGACGCAGCGCAGCAGCGCATAGTGGCGCACACGGTGGGCAACGGTGACGTGGAAGGTATTGGCGATGATGAGGCCGGCCACCACCATGGCGAGCGTGGCAAAAACGATGACGATCGCGGGGATGAGCGCAGTGTTGCCCGTCGTGTCGTCGAAGCGAAGCTGGGAGGCTTCGCGCACCGACGTGGCCGCAATGTTCTCCGGATAATTCGCCGTGATCGAGGCGATGAGCCCGGCCGGGTCAGGCGAGGAGATAAGCAGGCGGTCGACCGATTCGGGCAGGGCACCGTAATCATGCCAGGCCGCGATATCGTCCGGCGAGAGCACGAGACAACTGACCTCGGAGACTACGAGCGGGGGCGGATGGACGAAGCCCGTCACCGTGACCGGTACGCGCAGGCTGCAGGTCTCGCCCTCGCACTCGACGGTCCCATCCTTTGCGGTCACGTCATCGGCATTCGCGGCGGGGATCGTCAGGGCGATCGTGATGGAATCACCGAGGCCGACGCCATAGGTTTCCGCTTGGGATTCTGTCAGCGCGACTTCGCCAGCGTTGGCCGGGGCGCGCCCTTCGGCGAGGGAATAGCGGGCGAACTCCTCGGGCTGGGTGGGAACGAACAGCTCGTTGCTTACCGTCCCGTCATGCGCGACCCCGACGACGCCCGTCGTATCACCAACGACGGTGCTCGCGAGCGGCTCGGCCGCGATGTCCTCGATCGTGGCCGAATCGAGGGAACCCGTTATATTGCTGACTACGACGTCGGTATTGCCGTAATCGAGGGCAAACATCCGCATCGCCACGTTGGAAATGACGGTGCCCGACATGAGTGCGACCGAAATGATCGCCGTCGCGATCATGAGCGCGATGCCGCCGGGGACTAGCCGGGGCCATCCCGCGTGGATTTGGGCGCGCGCGAGGGACCACATTAGATGACGGACGAGTTAATGCTGCGAAGGGCTTCCAGCGCGGTGACGACCGCATCATACGTGGGGCGCTCGACCGTGCCGGCGATGGCGCCATCGGTCAGGAGCAAGACGTTGTCCGCATAGGCGGCCGCCATCGGATCGTGCGTGACGAGCACGAGGGTCTGGCCGTATTCGAGGACGGCGGAGCGCAGCAGCGACAGAACTTCCGCGCTTGTGCGGTTATCGAGGTTACCGGTCGGTTCGTCGGCCATGATGACGTCGGGTTCGGTCACGAGCGCGCGGGCGATGGCGGTGCGCTGGCGCTGACCGCCCGACAGTTCGCTCGGCAGGTGTTCGAGGTGGTCGGACAGCCCGAGGGTGTCGGTGATGCGCTCGAGGCCGTCGGCCGGGACCGTCCGTCCCGCAAGGTCGAGCGGGAGTGTGATGTTGGCGCGCACAGTGTACATCGGGACGAGGTTATAGGACTGGAAGACGAAGCCGATCCGGTCTCGGCGCAATTCGGTGCGCTCGGCGTCGCTCATCTCGGCGAGATCGACGCCGCCCACGCGCACCACTCCGGACGTGGGGGCTTCTAGGCCGGCAAGCACATGCAACAGGGTCGATTTACCGGAGCCGGAGGGGCCCATGATGGCCGTGAACCGGCCCGGCGCAATATCGAGACTGACCCCGTTGAGGGCCTTGACCTCGCTGCCGCCACTGCCGTAGACCTTCGTGAGGTTGTGGGCAGATAGCGCGAGGCGCTCTGTTGCGTCGGGTGCAGTTTTAACGGAAGCTCTCACTGCTCGATCCCATCAGGTTGTCGCTGACCGAGTCATCCACCCGTGGGGTGAAAGCGCCTAGGATCCAGGGGCTACCAGCCCCGTTTCGTAGGCGACAATGACGGCCTGCACGCGGTCGCGGGCGCCGAGCTTGGCAAGGACGCGGCCGACGTGGGTCTTGACCGTAGCTTCGGCGACGAAGAGTCGCTGAGCGATCTCCGTGTTAGAAAAGCCGCGCGCCATCTCGACCAGGACCTCGCGTTCGCGATCCGTGAGGGCATCGAGGACCGAGGTATCGGCGCGCTGCTCATCGGGTAGCACGTGGGCGAGGTGTTCGATGAGGCGTTTCGTCGAAGACGGTGCGATGACAGCCTCGCCGGAGTGGACGGTGCGGATCGCCTCGAGCATGTCCTCCGGGGGAGCATCCTTGAGCAGGAATCCCGAGGCGCCCGCGCGGATCGCCTGCAGCACGTATTCGTCGAGGTCGAACGTCGTGAGGATGATGACCTTCGGACCCGTATCGTGGGCCGTGAGTTCGGCGGTGGCCTGCAGCCCGTCCATGTTGGGCATGCGCACGTCCATGAGGACGACGTCGCACGCGTAGGAGCGCAGCGCGCGCAAGGCTTGGACCCCGTCGCCCGCTTCAACGACGACGTGCATATCGGGTTGGGAATTAATGACGAGAGAAAACCCTGCTCGTACGAGTTGCTGATCATCGACGATCGCTACCCGGATCGCGTCACTCATGGTCCTCCTTCAGTTCGCCCGTTGCTAAGGCTACTCCGAGCGCGGGGGTCGGTGGCGCCGCCGCGGGGACGGGCAGTTGCAGATGTACCCGGAAGCCGCCGCCCTGGCGCGGCCCGGCGGACAGGGAGCCGCCGAAAATACCGGCACGTTCCCGCATCCCGACCAGGCCCTGGCCCTTGCCATCGCTCAGGGCTCCTGCGCCACGGCCGTCGTCGTCGACCTTCAGTTCGACCGACGAGTTCAGCCACTGCATCACGACCGTGACGGAGGCTTGCGGGCCGGCATGCTTCAGACAGTTCGTCAGGGCCTCTTGGCAGATCCGGTAGATCGCGTAGCCGGCGCCGGGCGGCAGCGGCCGGGCGACGCCGATGCGCACCAGCGAGATATCGAGGCCAGCTTCGCGCATCTGGGTGATGAGTTCATCGAGGTCGCTGTCGACGGGCTGCGGCAGGCGCGGTGACTCGTCACCGGTTTCCCCGCGCAGCACGCCGAGGATCTTACGCATATCGGACAGGGCATCGCGGCCGACCTGCCCGATGGTCTCGAGCGCGGTGACGGCGGCTTCCGGCTGAGCTTGGGCGGCGTAGCGGCCGCCGTCGGCCTGCGCGATCATGACCGACAGCGAGTGGGCGACGATGTCGTGCATTTCGCGGGCGATGCGGTTGCGCTCGGCCGTCGTGGCGAGCTCGGCTTCTTGGTCCCGCTCTTCTTGGAGCGCGCGGTTGTGTTCGGCGAGGGCAATGATCTCGCGCTGGTGCAGCCGGCGCGTGAGCGCGATCGACCACGTCATCGTCACGGCACCCGCGCCGCCGAGGAACGCATACAGGCCGTTGATCGGGCGCGGGCGGTCGCCAAAGGACAGCGTCCCCGACCACACGGCGATGATGATCGCGCCGAGGTAGGCACCCGTGATCCCGAGGATCTGGGCGAATTTCGAACCGTAGAGCACGACCGAGTAGAGGGCCGATAAGACGAGGAGGTCGGCCGGCAGCAGGTGGATGCCGGCGGCGAAGTGGGTGAGTGCGCTAACATAGATGACCGCCGCCGACGTCGCCGGCAGGGTACGTCGGAAGGCCGTCGCGAGCGGCATGAGGAGGCAGACCAGGTGCAGGATCGGCCCCGAGGAATTGCGCATCGTGGAGTTCAGCGCCGTTTCGAAAGCGCCGCTGGCTCCGCCGACCATGACCGGTAGCGACAGGGTCACGAACGCGCCGAAGGCGAGCAGGATGTCGGTTCGGCCGGGCAGGAGCGAGGCGTGTTTTTGGGTCATAGCAGGATGGCGGGTTCGATGAGGTGCGGAGCGTTATTGCGTACCGCGTTGACCTCCGTGGACACGATGTGATGCGTGAGTGCGGGCGGATCGTGGGCCAGCATGGCGAGGGCTTCGTCGCTCTCTTTCAGGGACGGATCGAGCCAGGCGTCGATGACGTCATCGGACAGGACGACGGGTTCGCGCTCGTGCAACTCGCGCAGCGTTGGGCGTGCCTCTTGCGTGAGGATCGTGCAGGTGAGCAGCTCATCGCGCCATAGCGAGTACATGCCTGCGAATGCGAGGGGTGCGCCGTCTTCGCGGTAGATGTAGTGCGGGGTCTTCAGCCGCTTGCCGGGCGCGGGCTTTTGCCATTCGTAATAGCCCTCGGCGGGCACGAGGCAGCGCGAGTAACGGATCGGGCCGCGAAACGAGGGCTTTTCCGCCACGGTTTCGCTGCGCGCATTGATCATGCGCGAGCCGATCGCGGGGTCCTTCGCCCACGTCGGGACGAGCCCCCACTTGGCGAGCTCTAACGTCCGGAGCGGTTCGGGTGAGACCTCGAGCGTGTCGCGCACGATCCGTACCGGCTGCGTCGGGGCAACGTTCCAACTCGGCAGCAGGCTCGCGGCATCGGGAGTCACGAGTTGGACACGAAACACGTTGGCCAGGTCATCGGCATCTCGGAACTGAGCGTAGCGGCCACACATGCTGCCATTATGTCGCACAGTGCGACAATGGGATTCATGAGCACGCCCAGTGACGACCAGGTGGAATCGTTCGACTCCGACACCGAGCTCGCCGCCGCCAAGGCACGGTGGAGTGAACTCGCCGAACGCATCAACGAAGCGCGCGAGGTCTACCACGGCACCGCGCGCGAACTCATGGCCGACGCACAGTATGACGAGCTCTTCCATGAGCTGAAGGGCCTAGAGGAGCGCTTCCCGGAGCTGCGCTCGCCCGATTCCCCGACGGTCCAGGTCGGTGCCCCCGTCGCGAGCGACTTCGAACGCGTCCGCCACCCCGAACGCATGCTCAGCCTCGACGACGTCTTCTCGCTCGAAGAAGTCGAAGCGTGGTACGCCCGGATGGAGCGCGCGCTCGGCAAGCAGCCCGAGGTCGTCTGCGAGGTCAAGATCGACGGGCTCGCCGTCGATCTCATCTACGACGACGGCGTCCTTACGCGTGCTGCGACCCGCGGCGATGGCCGCGAGGGCGAGAACGTCACCGCGAACGTCCGCACCATCGCGGGCCTGCCGCACGAGCTGCCGGCCCCGTTCCCGCGCCGCGTGGAAATCCGCGGCGAGGTCTATTTCCCCTCCGATAAGTTCGCCGAGCTCATCGCCGCGCAGCAGGAGGCGGGCGAGAAGGTCTACGTCAACGCCCGCAACGCGGCCGCCGGGTCACTACGGCAAAAGAACGCCAAGGACACGGCCAAGCGCCCACTCGCGTTCCTCGCTCACGGCCTCGGCGTCTGGGAGGAGAGCAAGGACGCGCCGCTGCCAACAACCCAGTCCGACTTCATCGACACGCTGAAGCGCTGGGAGGTTCCGACCTCCGATGCCGCGCGCCGCGCCACGAACTTCGATGAGATCCGCGAGATGATCGCCTATCACGGCGAGCACCGCCACGACCTCGCCCACGAGATCGACGGCATCGTCATCAAGGTCGACTCGCTCGCCGCGCAGCGCGAGCTTGGCGTGACCTCCCGCACGCCGCGGTGGGCGACGGCCTATAAGTACCCGCCCGAAGAGGTGACGACGCGGCTGCTCGATATCCGCGTCAATGTTGGGCGGACCGGGCGCGTCACGCCCTTTGGCGTCATGGATCCGGTATTCGTCGCGGGCTCGACCGTCTCGCTTGCGACGCTGCACAACCAGGACGAGGTCAAACGCAAGGGCGTGCTCATTGGCGACCTCATCGTGCTGCGCAAGGCCGGCGACGTCATCCCAGAGATCGTCGCGCCCGTGGTCGATGTGCGCGACGGCTCCGAGCGGGAATTCGTCATGCCGAAGGACTGCCCCTCGTGTGGCACGGCGCTGCGGCCCGCCAAGGAGGGCGACGTCGACCTGCGCTGCCCGAACCGTAAGGACTGCCCCGCGCAGGTCACCGGCCGGGTCGAACACGTCGGGACCCGCGGCGCACTCGACATCGAGGGCCTGGGCGAAGAGGCCGCGATCGCGCTCACCCAGCCCGAGGCCCAGCGCGATGAAGTCCTCGCGGCGCTCGCGAGCGGGGACGTGATCGAGGACGAGCACCGCAATCAGCTGCGCATCGACCTGCCCGCCGACGCCGATGAGGCCGCTCGCTTGAAAGCCGCGCAAGAGCTGATGCCTGAGCCCAGCGCGCCCGCCCTTGCCAACGAAGGCGGCCTGTTCGCGCTCACGCAAGACGATCTGCTCGACGTCTTCGTCTGGCGACGCGAACCGCCCTCGCCGCCGATCATCGGGGATCTGCCAGGCTCCGCCGACGAGGTCACGGCCGCGATCGAGGCTGCGGGCGATGCCCCGAACGTGACCGCCGAGAAGATCTGGTGCCGGCGTCCCTACTTTTCCAAATCGCGCTCGACGGTCCAGTGGCGCTCGCGCCAGGGCACCAAGCGCGCTTTCCGCGTCTGCCAGGAGGTGGCGCCGAACGCCGTCGCGACGGAACTGCTCGGCGGGCTCGAGGCCGCGAAGACAAAGGACCTGTGGCGGATCATCGTCTCCCTGTCGATCCGGCACGTCGGCCCGACCGCCGCGCGGGCGCTCGCAAGCCACTTCCGCTCGCTCGATGCGATCCGTGACGCGAGCGTCGACCAGATGGCCGAGGTCGAGGGCGTGGGCGCCATCATCGCCCAATCGGTCGCCGACTGGTTCGAGGTCGACTGGCACCGCGACATCATCGAGGCCTGGCGCGCCGCCGGCGTCCAACTCGTCGAGGAGGCGAGCGCCGACGCGCCCGAGCAGGTGCTCGAGGGCCTCACGATCGTCGTGACCGGCTCGCTGGAGGGCTTCAGCCGCGACGAAGCCAAGGCCGCGATCCTCGACCGGGGCGGCAAGGCCGCCGGCAGCGTGTCGAAGAAAACGGACCTCGTCGTCGTTGGCGAAAATGCGGGCTCCAAGGAGACGAAGGCCCGCGACCTCGGCATCCGCATCATCGACGAAGACGCCTTTGTTGCCCTGCTCGCGCAGGGGATGGACGCGCTGGATTAAAGCAGCGGCCGCAGCGGGTGCAAGAACGCCTCGACGCCGCGCTTCCAACGGGGCCGGGCCTCCCACGCCTCGAGCGTGAGTTCCTTGCAGTTGGTGAGGTCGTTTTCGAACACGTCCTCCATGACTCGCGCCTGGTCGGCGTCGAAGATTTCGAGGTTGATCTCGAAGTTGCCGATCATCGACAGCCGGTCGACGTTCGTCGTGCCGACGGTCGTCCAGCGGCCATCGACGGTCGCGGTCTTCGCGTGCACCATGGCCTCTTGGTACAGGAAGATCCGCACTCCGGCCTCGAGCAGGCGCGCGTAGTAGCCGCGCGATACCCAGTCGGCGACGACGTGGTTCGAGATCGACGGGACGATGATGCGCACATCGACGCCGCGGTCGCGTGCGGCGAGGATCGAGGCGACGATATCGTCGTCGGGCAGGAAGTAGCCCTGCGTGATCCAGACGCGGTCATCGGCGCGGTCGATCGCATCGAGGTAGAGGCCGCGCACCGGGAACAGCATCCGGTTCGGCATGTTCAGGGCCGCGCGGATGCGCGAATCCCAGCTCTTTGCGCCGCGGTCCGGCAGGATCGGGTGGCGCGATTTGCGGTAGGCGTTCCAAAAGTCGACGTAGGCGTTCGTCAGTTCCCACACGGCCGAGCCGCTCAGCCGCACGTGCGTATCGCGCCAGGTGTCGGCATAGAGTTTGCCGATGTTGAACCCGCCGACGAACCCGACCTCCTCATCGACGACGAGGATCTTGCGGTGATCGCGCCCCGCATAGCGCGGGTTCAGCGTGAGCAGGCCGGGCCTAATCAGCGGGAACGGCAGCACGTGCAGGGCCGGGTCGAAGTTTTTGAAGCTCCGGGGCACGACGAGGTTCGCGAACGTGTCATAGATGACGAAGACCTCGACGCCGCGATGCGCGGCCTGCGTGAGCGCCTCTTTGAACTCCCGGCCGATCTCGTCGTCCTTCCAGATATAGGACTCGAACAAGATGAGGTGTTTGGCGCCGCGGATCGCCTCGAGCATGTCGCGGTAAAGCTGGCCGCCCTCGGTATAGGTCGTGATCTCGGTGTGATGGACGACCGAGCGTTGGGGGGAGAGCGTCGGGAAACCGCCGTGCGGCCCTTCGCGAGTTTTGCGGACGGCGTCGACGGCGGTGAGGGCCGCGGCAACGCCCAGCTGCGCGGTGAATGTGACGGCGAGGCCCGTCAAAACGGCGCGCGGAATCGACCGGCCTCTAATTGTCCATCGCTTCATTCCCTTAACACTACCGAGCCAGAGACGTGACCGCCCGCAACGAGGCCGCGAGCGACGCACTACACTTTGAGGCATGTCGACAATTTCTAGCTCAGAAGTCGCCCGCGTGGCCGACCTGGCTCGACTGGCTCTCACCGACGATGAAATCGAGCGCATCGCGCGCGAGCTCGACATCATCGCCGACGCGGTCGCCAAGGTCTCCGAAGTTGCTACCGACGACGTCCCCGCCACCTCCCATCCCATTCCGCTTACGAACGTCATGCGCGATGACGTGATCGGGCAGGTCCTGGACCGCGACGAGGTCCTCGCGCAGGCCCCGGCTAGCGAAGACGGCGGCTTCCTCGTGCCGCAGATTCTGGGGGAGGAATAATGACGGAGATTCACGCCCTGAGCGCCCTCGACCTTGCCGATAAGCTCGCCGCCGGCGAGCTCACCTCCGAGGCGGTCACGACGCATTTCCTCGATCGCATCGACGCGCTCGACACGAACTACAACGCCTTCTTGCATGTCGACCGCGACGGCGCACTGGCGACCGCCCGAGAGATCGACGAGCGCCGCTCGCGCGGCGAGACGTTGCACCGCCTGGCCGGCGTGCCGATCGCGCTGAAGGACAACCTCGTCGTGCGCGGCATGCCGACGACGTGCGCCTCGAAGATGCTCGAAGGCTGGCGCCCGCCGTACGACGCGACCGTCGTGGCGAAGATCAAGGAGGCGGGCCTGCCGATCCTCGGCAAGACCAACCTCGACGAGTTCGCGATGGGATCCTCGACGGAGAACTCCGCATTCGGCCCGACGAAGAACCCCTGGGACACGACACGCATCCCCGGCGGCTCGGGCGGCGGCTCCGCAGCTGCGGTCGCGGCCGGCCTCGCCCCGCTCGCGCTCGGATCCGATACCGGCGGCTCGATCCGCCAGCCCGGCGCCGTCACTGGCACCGTCGGCGTCAAACCCACCTACGGCGCGATTTCACGCTATGGCCTCATCGCCATGGCCTCCTCGCTCGACCAGATCGGTCCCGTGACGCGCACGATCGCCGACGCCGCCGCGCTGCAGGACCTCATCAGCGGCCACGACCCGGCCGACTCGACGTCGCTGCCCGGCCCCGCCGCCGACCTCACCGCTTCGATCGCGGAGGGCCCCGACCTAACCGGTGTGCGCATCGGCGTCGTCAAGCAGCTCGGGGGAGAGGGCTACCAGGCGGGCGTCCTCGAACGCTTCACCGAGACCGTCGAAGCGCTGAAGGCCGCTGGCGCCACGATCAGCGAGGTCGACTGCCCGAACTTCGATTACGCCCTCGCGGCGTACTACCTCATCATGCCGGCCGAGGTCTCCTCGAACCTCGCCCGCTTCGACGGCATGCGCTACGGCCTGCGCGTCGAACCGGCCGAGGGCCCCGTGACCGCCGAACGGGTCATGGCCGCCTCCCGCGGCGCGGGCTTCGGCGACGAGGTCAAGCGCCGCATCATCCTCGGCACCCACGCGCTGTCGGCGGGCGTGTACGACGCCTACTACGGCGCGGCGCTGAAGGTCCGCACGCTCGTCCAGCGCGACCTCGTGGCCGCGTTCGGTGAGGTCGACGTTCTCATCTCGCCGACGGCCCCAACGACGGCCTTCAAGTTCGGCGAGAAGTCCGAAGACCTCATGTCGATGTACCTCAACGATGTCGCGACGATCCCCGCGAACCTCGCCGGCATCCCCGCCCTGAGCGTGCCGTGCGGCCTCGCGAGCGATGACCAGATGCCCGTCGGATTGCAGGTCCTCGCCCCCGCATTTGAAGACGCGCGCATGTACCGCGTCGCCGCCGCCATTGAATCCCTCGTCGACGCCCCGGTATGCCCGGCCCTGAAGGAGAACTGAGCCATGACCACTCTCATGCCCTTCGATGAGGCAACGAGCACGTACGACCCGGTCCTCGGCCTCGAGGTCCACGTCGAGCTCGGCACGGTGACGAAGATGTTCGACGCCGCCCCCAACGCGTTTGGCGGCGACCCGAACACGCACGTCACGCCGACGTCTCTTGGCCTGCCCGGCTCGCTGCCGGTCGTCAACGCCAAGGCGGTGGAGTACGCGATCAAGATTGGCCTCGCGCTGAACTGTACGATCGCCGAGTCCTGCCGGTTCGCGCGCAAAAACTACTTCTACCCGGACCTCGCCAAGGACTTCCAGACCTCCCAGTCCGACGAGCCGATCGCCTACGACGGCTACCTCGACGTCGAGCTCGAGGACGGCGAGGTCTTCCGCGTCGAGATCGAGCGCGCCCACATGGAAGAAGACGCCGGCAAGAACGTCCACGTCGGCGGCGCCGACGGCCGGATCCACGGCGCGGACTACTCGCTCGTCGATTACAACCGCGCGGGCGTCCCGCTCGTAGAGATCGTCTCCCGGCCGCTCGCCGGCGCCGGCAAGCGCGCCCCCGAGGTTGCCGCCGCCTACGTCCAGACGCTGCGCGATATCTTCCGCGCGCTCGGCGTTTCCGAGGCCCGCATGGAGCGCGGCAACGTCCGCGCCGACGTCAACGTCTCGTTGCGCGAAAGGCCGGACGCGCCGTTCGGCACCCGCACCGAGACGAAGAACGTCAACTCCTTCCGTTCGATCGACCGCGCAGTGCGCTACGAGATCAGTCGCCAGGCCGCGATCCTCGCCGCAGGTGAGGCCGTCACCCAGGAGACGCGCCACTTTCACGAAGAGGACGGCTCGACCTCCGCGGGCCGCGCGAAGTCGGACGCCGAGGACTACCGCTACTTCCCGGAGCCGGACCTCGTGCCGGTCGTGCCGGATCGGCAGTGGGTCGAAGAACTGCGCGCGTCCCTGCCCGAGCTCCCGGCCGCGCGCCGGCGTCGCCTGCATGACGAGTGGGGCTTTTCCGACATGGAGATGCGCGACGTCATCAACGCCGACGCGCTCGACGTCATTGAGGCGACCGTCAAGGCTGGAGCCGCCCCGGCGACCGCCCGCAAGTGGTGGATGGGCGAGCTCGCCCGCACCGCGAATGACGAGGGCGTCTCGCTCGATGACCTGTCCGTCACGCCCGAGCACATCGCCGAGCTCCAGCAGCTCGTCGATTCCGGCGCCCTGAACGACAAGCTCGCCCGCCAGGCGCTCGCGGGCGTGCTCGCAGGCGAGGGCAGCCCGTCCGAGGTCGTCGAGGCTCGCGGCCTGAAGGTCGTCTCCGATGATGGCGCCCTCGAGAAGGCCGTCGACGAGGCACTCGCTGCCAACCCCGACATCGTCGAGAAGATTAAGGGCGGCAAGGTCCAGGCCGCTGGCGCCCTTGTCGGCGCGGTCATGAAGGCGACGCGCGGTCAGGCCGACGCCGCCCGCGTCCGCGAGATCATTATGGAAAAGGTCGGGAGCTAGCCCGCCCACGGACTGATCGTCCCAGAAGGAGTCGGGGTTGCCTGTCTTAGGCTTTAAGACATGGCAACCCCGACTCCTGCATATCGCGTCTCGCTCCGTATCGACATGCCGGCCACGACTGCTGGCGCATCCGAACTCGTCGCTACCGCAGCGGGCACCGGGGCGCTCGTCACGGGCCTCGACGTCGCCGCCTCCGAAGGCGGCCGGCTCACCGTCGACCTCATGTGCGACGCGCGCAACTCCGGCCATCGCCGCGAACTAGTCAGGGTCCTCGGTGCCCTCCCGGATGTTCACGTCCGCACCGTCGGCGACGCCACCTTCCTCGCGCACGTCGGCGGCAAGCTCGAGATCCACGCGAAGGCGCCGCTGCGTAACCGCGATGACCTCTCGCGCATTTACACCCCGGGCGTCGCCCGCGTCTGCCAGGCCATCTACGACACCCCGAGCAAAGCTCGCCAGCTGACGATTAAGAAGAACACCGTCGCCGTCGTCACCGATGGCACTGCCGTCCTCGGCATGGGCGACATCGGCCCGCTCGCGGCGCTGCCTGTCATGGAGGGCAAAGCCGTCCTCTTCAAGGAGTTCGGC
Source organism: Bowdeniella nasicola (assembly GCF_001907295.1). Taxonomy (GTDB): domain Bacteria; phylum Actinomycetota; class Actinomycetes; order Actinomycetales; family Actinomycetaceae; genus Bowdeniella; species Bowdeniella nasicola. The sequence goes on along the minus strand of NZ_MQVR01000011.1, from coordinate 1,463 downwards.
GGCGTCGACGCCTGGCCCATCGTCCTCGATACGACCGACGCGGACGAGATCATCTCGATCGTCAAGGCGATCGCGCCCGCCTATGCGGGCATCAACCTCGAAGACATCTCCGCCCCGCGCTGTTTCGAGATCGAAGAGCGGCTGCGCGACGAGCTAGACATCCCCGTCTTCCACGACGACCAGCACGGCACCGCCGTCGTCGTCCTCGCGGCCCTCATCAACGCCCTGAAAGTCGTCGGCAAGGACATCGCCGACGTTCGCATCGTCGTCTCCGGCGTCGGCGCCGCGGGCCACGCCATCATCCGCCTCCTCGCCGCCCAAGGAGCAAAGGACATCGTCGGCTACGGCCGGACCGGCGCCCTGCACGCGGGGGACACCGAGGGCATGAACGCACACCGGCGCTGGCTCGCCGAGAACACGAACCCGCGCGGCGTGAGCGGCAGCCTGAAAGAAGGCCTGAAGGATGCCGACGTCTTTATCGGCGTCTCGACCGGCAACATCCTTACGGGCGAGGACATCGCGACCATGGCCGACGACGCCATCGTCTTCGCGCTCGCGAACCCCACCCCAGAGGTCGACCCGACCGAAGCCGCCGAGACCGCGGCCATCGTCGCGACCGGACGCTCGGACTATCCGAATCAGATCAATAACGTCCTCGCCTTCCCCGGCCTACTCGACGCCGAGGTCTCCGAGATCTCCGATGAGGTCCTGCGCGTCGCCGCGGTCGCCATCGCGGAGACCATTACCGATGAGGAACTGTTGCCGGCCTACATCATCCCGGGCGTCTTCGATGAGCGGGTAGCACCGCGCGTATCGGAAGCGGTGCAGGAAGCTGCGGCCGCCAAGCGCGCCGCCGCCGAATAACAACCGTTGGATATGATGTGTTTCACTAAAACGTGAACATTGGGGTTGCAAGCGCGTGTTTTCCGCTAAATCATGGGGCAAACACGCCTGCAACACCCCAGTGGGGGCAACTTGACCCGGGGGTAGCAGGGTCGTAATGTCTTACCTGTTGCCGCGAGGGGCCAAGAGCCCGGAGCGAGTAACGGCCCCGGATCGGGAAGGCGGAAAGCCCATCGAGATGGAGGCCACACGGATCGGACTTGACTGAGATTCAAAAGCTCTGGTAAGTTTGATTCCCGGCCCTGAGAGATCGGGCCAGAAATCTTCACCTCTAGAACGATCGGTTTCACTACCGATGGGACTGGTGTGTGGTGGTTCCTTGATAACTCAACAGTGTGTCATTATTTTGTTTTTGTGATGCCATTTGGCTCGCGCACCTTTGTGGTGTGTGGGTTGTTTTGTTTGGTTGGCTGCCCTGTTTTGGGGTGGCTGGCTGGGATTTTTCCGTGAAGGCCAGTTTATTGGTTTTTTGCGGAGAGTTTGATCCTGGCTCAGGACGAACGCTGGCGGCGTGCTTAACACATGCAAGTCGAACGGGATCCTTATCCGCTTGCGGGTTT
>NZ_MQVR01000109.1 GCF_001907295.1 Bowdeniella nasicola | reverse complement strand
TATGCCGGTGGCCCCACCTTGTTGGTGGGGCCACACGGTTTTGGGGTGTGTCGGCGGTGTCCTACTCTCCCACACCCCTTCGGGTGCAGTACCATTGGCGCTGGAGGGCTTAGCTTCCGGGTTCGGAATGGGGCCGGGCGTTTCCCCTCCGCTATGGCCGCCGTACGTTCTTGGGGGACACACTGTACGCGTGTGTGTCTTTGTGTTTGGGTGGTTTGGGAACCGTATAGGGACGCGAGTGTTTGGTTAGTTTTTGGCCATTAGTACCGGTCAGCTGAACACATTGCTGTGCTTACACTTCCGGCCTATCAACCCCATGGTCTGTGGGGGGCCTTCACCACCACAAGGGTGGATGGAAACCTTATCTTGAAGCAGGCTTCCCGCTTAGATGCTTTCAGCGGTTATCCTTGCCGAACGTAGCTAACCAGCGATGCACCTGGCGGTACAACTGGCACACCAGAGGTTCGTCCGTCCCGGTCCTCTCGTACTAGGGACAGCCCTTCTCAAGTTTCCTGCGCGCGCAGCGGATAGGGACCGAACTGTCTCACGACGTTCTGAACCCAGCTCGCGTACCACTTTAATGGGCGAACAGCCCAACCCTTGGGACCTACTCCAGCCCCAGGATGTGACGAGCCGACATCGAGGTGCCAAACCATGCCGTCGATATGAACTCTTGGGCAAGATCAGCCTGTTATCCCCGGGGTACCTTTTATCCGTTGAGCGACCACGCTTCCACAAGCCATGGCCGGATCACTAGTTCCGACTTTCGTCCCTGTTTGACATGTACGTCTCACAGTCAAGCTCCCTTGTGCACTTACACTCGACACCTGATTACCAACCAGGCTGAGGGAACCTTTGAGCGCCTCCGCTACTCTTTAGGAGGCAACCGCCCCAGTTAAACTACCCACCAGGCACTGTCCCTGATCCGGATCACGGACCGAGGTTAGACATTCAATACGATCAGAGTGGTATTTCAACGATGACTCCACACCCACTGACGTGGATGCTTCATAGTCTCCCACCTATCCTACACAAACCGCATCGAACACCAATACCAAGCTATAGTAAAGGTCCCGGGGTCTTTCCGTCCTGCTGCGCGAAACGAGCATCTTTACTCGTAGTGCAATTTCACCGAGTTCATGGTTGAGACAGCGGAGAAGTCGTTACGCCATTCGTGCAGGTCGGAACTTACCCGACAAGGAATTTCGCTACCTTAGGATGGTTATAGTTACCACCGCCGTTTACTGGGGCTTAAATTCTCAGCTTCACCACACGCGAGGCGTGGTTAACCGGTCCTCTTAACCTTCCAGCACCGGGCAGGCGTCAGTCCGTATACAGCGTCTTGCGACTTCGCACGGACCTATGTTTTTGATAAACAGTCGCTTCTCCCTGGTCTCTGCGGCCCACACCAGCTAAACCCGTAAAGGGTTTTCACCAGGCGGGCCCCCCTTCTTCCAAAGTTACGGGGGCATTTTGCCGAGTTCCTTAACCATGATTATCTCGATCGCCTTAGTATTCTCTACTTGACCACCTGAGTCGGTTTAGGGTACGGGCGGCTCACACCTCGCGTCGAGGCTTTTCTCGGCAGCATAGGATCACCCTGTTATCCCCCAAAAATGGGGCCACCATCAGATCTCACACTATGTGAGGTGCGGATTTGCCTACACCTCGTGCTACATCCTTAGACACACATTGCCATTAAGTGCGCCGGGCTACCTTCCTGCGTCACCCCTGTTACTACGCTTACCTACTACCAGATCGGGTCACACGCGCAACCACCACACGCTCCCGAAGGAGACACGTAGCGGTCTTGGGTGTTTAGCATCACTGGGCTCGGTACGGGCGGTGTTTTGCCGGTAGGAGAATATCAACTCCTTGTCCATCGACTACGCCTGACGGCCTCGCCTTAGGTCCCGACTTACCCAGGGCCGATTAACGTTGCCCTGGAACCCTTGGTCATTCGGCGGACGGGTTTCTCACCCGTCATTCGTTACTCATGCCTGCATTCTCACTCGTGCACACTCCACGACACAATCACTTGGCCGCTTCACCGCAGTGCACGACGCTCCCCTACCCAACAACACAAAAATGTTGTTGCCACAGCTTCGGCGGTGTACTTAGCCCCGCTACATTATCGGCGCAGAATCACTTGACCAGTGAGCTATTACGCACTCTTTCAAGGGTGGCTGCTTCTAAGCCAACCTCCTGGTTGTCTATGCAACTCCACATCCTTTCCCACTTAGCACACGCTTAGGGGCCTTAGCTGATGATCTGGGCTGTTTCCCTCTCGACTACGAAGCTTATCCCCCGCAGTCTCACTGCCGCACAAAAATTTCACTGGCATTCGGAGTTTGGTTGACGTCAGTAACCCGGTGGGGCCCATCAGCCATCCAGTAGCTCTACCTCCAGCAAACCTACATACGACGCTGCACCTAAATGCATTTCGGGGAGAACCAGCTATCACGAAGTTTGATTGGCCTTTCACCCCTACCCACAGGTCATCCCCCCAGTTTTCAACCTAGGTGGGTTCGGTCCTCCACGACGTCTTACCATCGCTTCAACCTGCCCATGGGTAGATCACTTCGCTTCGGGTCTAGAGCATGCGACTACAACGCGCTATTCACACTCGCTTTCGCTACGGCTACCCCACACGGGTTAACCTCGCCACACACCACTAACTCGCAGGCTCATTCTTCAAAAGGCACGCCATCACCCCAATTAGAAAGGCTCTGACGGATTGTAAGCATCCGGTTTCAGGTACTATTTCACTCCCCTCCCGGGGTACTTTTCACCATTCCCTCACGGTACTATCCACTATCGGTCACCAGAAAGTATTTAGGCTTACCCAGTGGTCTGGGCAGATTCACACGGGATTTCACGGGCCCCGTCCTACTTGGGTGGCCACACAGCAAGGCCATGATGTTTCGTCTACGGGGGTATCACCCACTACGCCAGGCCTTCCCAGACCCTTCGACTACACCACAACTTTCTCACTCGCCAGTCACGCGGCAGCATGACAATGTGCGACTCCCACAACCCCACATACGCAACCCCTGCCGGGTATCACACGCACATGGTTTAGCCTCCTCCGCTTTCGCTCGCCACTACTCACGGAATATCTCTTCCTACGGGTACTAAGATGTTTCACTTCCCCGCGTTCCCCCCGACGCCCTATCAATTCAAACGCCGGTAACCAGACACAACTCTGGCCAGGTTTCCCCATTCGGACACCCTCGGATCACAGCTCGTTTGTCAACTCCCCGAGGCTTATCGCAGACTACCACGTCCTTCGTCGGCTTCTGGTACCAAGGCATCCACCGAATGCTCTTACAAACTAGACCAAAAGATACTCGCGTCCACTATACAGTTCTCAAACAACCCACCCACACACACATCAAGCAACCACAACAACGATCACCCGACGCCTGCGGGGCCACAAGAAACCACCAACGGTGATTCCCCCACAACCCAACAGCATGCCATTACCCTGCATTAAAACTCTTGTGATGATTCCATCCAAAAAAATCCACACACCCCACACCAACCACCTAGCGGCCAGTGCTAACAAAAAGAGCGTGCTAGAGACAAACAGTCTCCTTAGAAAGGAGGTGATCCAGCCGCACCTTCCGGTACGGCTACCTTGTTACGACTTCGTCCCAATCGCCAGTCCCACCTTCGACCACTCCCCCCCAAAGGGTTAGGCCATGAGCTTCGGGTGTTACCAACTTTCGTGACGTGACGGGCGGTGTGTACAAGGCCCGAGAACGTATTCACCGCAGCGTTGCTGATCTGCGATTACTAGCGACTCCGACTTCATGGGGTCGAGTTGCAGACCCCAATCCGAACTGAGACCGGCTTTCAAGGATTAGCTCCCCCTCACGAGATCGCAACCCACTGTACCGGCCATTGTAGCATGCGTGAAGCCCAAGACATAAGGGGCATGATGATTTGACGTCATCCCCACCTTCCTCCGAGTTAACCCCGGCAGTCTCTCATGAGTCCCCACCATCACGTGCTGGCAACATGAGACAAGGGTTGCGCTCGTTGCGGGACTTAACCCAACATCTCACGACACGAGCTGACGACAACCATGCACCACCTGTACACCAGCCCAAAGGCTGCCACATCTCTGCAGCATTCCGGTGTATGTCAAGCCTTGGTAAGGTTCTTCGCGTTGCATCGAATTAATCCGCATGCTCCGCCGCTTGTGCGGGCCCCCGTCAATTCCTTTGAGTTTTAGCCTTGCGGCCGTACTCCCCAGGCGGGGCACTTAATGCGTTAGCTACGGCACAGAAACCATGGAACTGGTCCCCACACCTAGTGCCCAACGTTTACGGCATGGACTACCAGGGTATCTAATCCTGTTCGCTCCCCATGCTTTCGCTCCTCAGCGTCAGTAACAGCCCAGAGACCCGCCTTCGCCACCGGTGTTCCTCCTGATATCTGCGCATTCCACCGCTACACCAGGAATTCCAGTCTCCCCTACTGCACTCAAGCCAGCCCGTACCCACCGCAAGCCCACAGTTAAGCTGCAGGTTTTCACGACAGACGCGACAAGCCGCCTACGAGCTCTTTACGCCCAATAATTCCGGACAACGCTTGCGCCCTACGTATTACCGCGGCTGCTGGCACGTAGTTAGCCGGCGCTTCTTCTGCAGGTACCGTCTAAATTCTTCCCTACTGAAAGAGGTTTACAACCCGAAGGCCGTCATCCCTCACGCGGCGTCGCTGCATCAGGGTTTCCCCCATTGTGCAATATTCCCCACTGCTGCCTCCCGTAGGAGTCTGGGCCGTGTCTCAGTCCCAGTGTGGCCGGTCACCCTCTCAGGCCGGCTACCCGTCAAAGCCTTGGTAGGCCATCACCCCACCAACAAGCTGATAGGCCGCGAGCCCATCCCCCACCAGAAAAACCTTTCCAACACCAACCATGCGACCAGTGCTGAATATCCAGTATTAGCCACCGTTTCCGGCAGTTATCCCAAAGAAGGGGGCAGGTTACTCACGTGTTACTCACCCGTTCGCCACTCTCACCAAACCCGCAAGCGGATAAGGATCCCGTTCGACTTGCATGTGTTAAGCACGCCGCCAGCGTTCGTCCTGAGCCAGGATCAAACTCTCCGCAAAAAA
>NZ_MQVR01000108.1 GCF_001907295.1 Bowdeniella nasicola | reverse complement strand
CCGAAGGCCTACCCGGCAAAGATTTATCGAACATAGTCATGATAATCACCGTTCCTTCCGACACGGCTTACACAAACTATTTGACACCCCCCTTCGGCCCGACATCGGGCATGCCCTCGCGTGTGGCAGTAGCGAGGATGGGCAGCTGCGCAGCGAGCAGTTCCCGCATCGGCTCCGTCAAGCGCGCCTGCCCCCGAAGCCGATCCGCCAGCCCCTCGGTATCCGCGGGAATCTGACCGGCGAAGAGCGGGTTCAGTGGCGGCGCGCCCGCGCGCAACGACGCGTCCAGGAACCGTTCCAGTTTGTCGGCGTCCTCGCCCCTCAAGAACACCACCAGCATCCGCAACAGTCCGTGCACCACCCCGACCGGGTCTGCCGAGGTCTCCAGCAACCGCATCGCAGCCAGATGATCCCCCGCCCGTGCCTGCTGAAGCAGACCGATCGCCTCCAACCATGTGCCCTCTCGCAAGGTCTCCGCTGTCACTATGCACTCTCCTCTCGCAGCACGCTGCCACACACCCAACATTTAATGTTCGGCATGTCGTAGTTCAAAAAATGGGCGTGTCGTAGACAGAAGAATCACAACGATGTTATTACTAGATACGCCATCCCGAAACACGGGCAGGCACAACATGTAGTGGTTGGCGGCATCATGCGGCCGGCCCGCAACTGAGGAAGGATCGCTGTGCAGGCAACGCCAAAACCATCCCTGGATGCGCTTCCAGTGCGGGAGCTGGAGGGGACGCAGTCGCCGGACCTGGTGTTCTTCTCCAGCGTCTCGGAGAACACCCGACGGTTCGTGGAACACCTGGACCGGCCTGCCGTGCGTATCCCGCTGCGCCCGCGCCGGGAGGGGCTGATCCGGGTATCGCGCCCCTTCGTCCTCGTGGTGCCGACCTACGGCGGCGGGGAGCATTCAGGCGCCGTGCCCAAGCAGGTGATTCGCTTCCTGAACGACCCTGCCAACCGGGCGCTGATCCGCGGAGTGATCACCGCGGGGAACACGAACTTCGGCGAGCACTACTGCCTCGCCGGCCCCATCATCTCCGCGAAGTGCCATGTCCCGGAGCTGTACCGCTTCGAGCTGCTTGGCACGAGCCGCGACATCGACCAAGTGAACACCGGCCTGACCCGCTTCTGGGAACAGCGATCCGGTGAGCAGACACCCATCGAGAGGAAGACCGCATGACCACCACCACCCAGGAAGCCCCCGCCCGTACCGGCATCGGCGTGCGGAAGGACTACCACGCGCTGAACGCGCAACTGAACCTCTTCGCCCCCGACGGGTCGATCCAGTTCGATAAGGACCGCGAAGCGGCCGAGGAGTATCTGCGCCAGCATGTCGCCCCGAACACGAAGACCTTCCCGACCGTGACGGCGCGCCTTGACTGGCTGGTCGAGAACGACTACTACGAACGGGCGTTCCTGGAGGCGTACTCGCGCGACTTCCTCGTAGCCCTCCACGGGCGCGCCCACGGCGCCGGACACCGGTTTCAGACCTTCCTGGGGGCGTTCAAGTTCTTCACCTCCTACGCGCTGAAGACCTTCGACGGCACCACCTACCTGGAGGGCTTCCCTGAGCGCGTCACCGCCACCGCTTTGTTCCTCGGCCAGGGCGACGAAGCCCTCGCGAGCCGGCTGGTGGACGAGATGATGTCCGGCCGATTCCAGCCCGCGACCCCGACGTTCCTCAACGCCGGCAAGGCGCAGCGCGGCGAACTCGTCTCCTGCTTCCTGCTCCGGCTGGAGGACAACCTGGAATCCATCGGGCGGAGCGTGAACTCCGCCCTGCAACTGTCCAAGCGCGGCGGCGGCGTCGCCCTGCTGCTGACCAACCTGCGCGAGACCGGGGCGCCGATAAAGAAGATCCAAAACCAGGCCTCCGGGGTGGTGCCGGTGATGAAGATCCTGGAGGACTCCTTCTCCTACGCCAACCAGCTCGGTGCCCGCCAGGGTGCCGGAGCTGTCTACCTGCACGCGCACCACCCGGACATCCTGCGATTCCTCGACACCAAACGAGAGAACGCGGACGAGAAGATCCGTATCAAGACCCTCTCCCTCGGCGTGGTCATCCCCGACGTGACCTTCAAGCTCGCGAAGGAGAACCGCGAGATGCACCTGTTCAGCCCCTACGACGTGCAGCGCGAGTACGGCACAGCTTTGTCGGATCTATCGGTGAACGAGCACTACGACGACATGGTCGCCAACCCCCGCATCCGCAAGACCACCATCAGCGCCCGCGAGTTCTTCAAGACCCTCGCCGAGCTGCAGTTCGAGTCCGGCTACCCGTATGTGCTGTTCGAGGACACCGTCAACCGTGCCAACCCGCTTGAGGGATGGGTCAACATGTCGAACCTGTGCAGCGAGATCCTCCAGGTCAACACGCCTTCCCGCTACGACGCGGCGATCGGCTACGAGCAGATCGGACGAGACATCTCCTGCAACCTCGGCTCCCTCAACATCACCCAGGCGATGGCCTCACCCGACTTCGGTGCCACCGTCGAGACGGCGGTTCGGGCGCTGACCAGCGTCTCGGATCAGACCGACGTGGACGCCGTGCCCTCCGTCGCTGCTGGGAACGACGCCAGCCACGCGATCGGTCTCGGGCAGATGAATCTCCACGGCTACCTCGCCTCCCAGCGCATCCACTACGGCTCCGAAGAGGGCATCGACTTCACCGACATCTACTTCCTCACCGTCACTTACCACGCGATCCGTGCCTCCAACCAGCTCGCCATCGGACGCGGACAGACCTTCGCCGGGTTCGAGACCTCCTCCTACGCCGACGGCAGCTACTTCGACAAGTACACCGAACGCGACTGGCAGCCCGCCACCGCGCGGGTCCGGGAACTCTTCGCCGACGCGGGGATCCAGATCCCCACCCGCGAGGACTGGGCCACCCTTCGGGAGTCAGTCACCGCCCACGGCATCTACAACGCCTACCTCCAGGCGGTACCGCCGACCGGCTCCATCTCCTACGTGAACAACTCGACCGCGTCCATCCACCCGATCGCGGCGAAGATCGAGATCCGCAAGGAAGGCAAGCTCGGCCGCGTCTACTACCCGGCCCCGCACATGACCGGCGACAACCTCGAGTTCTACCAGGACGCCTACGAGATCGGCTACGAGAAGATCATCGACACTTACGCCGCCGCCACCCAGCACGTCGACCAGGGACTGTCATTGACGCTGTTCTTCCGCGACACCGCCACCACCCGAGACATCAACAAGGCGCAGATCCACGCCTGGCGGGCCGGCATCAAGAGCCTCTACTACATCCGGCTGCGCCAGCCCGCCTTGGAAGGCACCGAGATCGAGAACTGCGTCTCCTGCGCCCTCTGACCCCGCACCCGCACGCCTCCTGAAAGAAGCACCAATGACTCTCATCGACCCCCACCGCCCCCTCACCGACTTCTCCGTCACCCCGCCCGGCTACCGGCACGATCCCGCCGCCCGCCTGCGACCGATCAACTGGAACCGGGTCAGCGACGACAAGGACCTGGAGGTGTGGAACCGGCTCACCGCGAACTTCTGGCTCCCCGAGAAAGTGCCCCTCTCCAACGACATCCCCGCGTGGCAGAAGCTCACTGCAGAAGAGCGCACCCTGACCATGCGCGTGTTCACCGGGCTCACCATGCTCGACACCGTGCAGGCCACCGTCGGCGAGATCTGCCAGATCCAGGACGCGCGTACTGAGCACGAGGAAGCCGTCTACACCAACATCGCGTTCATGCAGTCCGTGCACGCCCGCTCCTACTCGTCCGTGTTCTCCACCCTGACCAGCACCCCGGAGATCGACGACGCCTACCGGTGGGCCGTCGGCAACGACCTGCTGCAAGAACGGTCGAAGAAAGTTCTCGTCCACTACTTCGGAGACGACCCCCTCAAACGCAAGGTGTCCTCCACGCTGCTGTCCTCGCTGTTGCTGTATGCGGGGTTCTACCTGCCGCTGCACTTCTCGGTCCATGCGACCCTGACGAACACGGCCGACATGATCCGCCTCATCCTGCGCGACAAGGCCGTGCACGGCTACTACTCCGGTTACAAGTACCAGCGCGGCCTGGAAACCCACACGAGGCAGGAACAAGCCGACATGCGCGAGTTCACCTACGCGCTCCTGGAAGAGCTCTACGAACTCGAACTCCACTACTCGGGCGAACTGTACGAACCGCTCGGACTCATGGACGATGTCGCCGTCTTCGTCCGCTATAACGCGAACAAAGCGCTCATGAACCTCGGCTATCCCGCTCGATTCGCGCCGGAAGAGACCGAGGTCAACCCCGAGATCCTCGCCGCCCTCGCCCCCGGCGCGGACGAGAACCACGACTTCTTCTCAGGCTCGGGCTCCTCCTACATCATCGGCAAAGCCGAAGACACCAGCGACGCCGACTGGGATTTCTGAGCCGACGCCCCACCCGCACATACCCGAATCAACGAAAGCGCGCCAGTGACCAAGAACATCTCCATCATCATCGGAAGCCTCAGACGCGGCTCCTACGCCCGAAAGATCGCCCACAACGTCATCGACTACTTCCCCGAAGACTACGACGCCCGCATCGTAGAGATCCGAGACCTTCCGCTCTACGACTTCGACTACGACGACCCCGAGGTCACCGACAGGCTCACCCCACCCGAGTACGCACGCTTCCGGGAAACGATCAAAGCCTCCGACGGCGTCCTATTCATCACCCCGGAGAACAACCGCACCATCCCCGCCTGCCTCAAGAACGCCATCGACATCGGCTCCAAACCCAACAGCGATGTCGCCTGGAAGCGCCTCCCCGCAGGAATCATCAGCCACTCCGTCGGCCGCATGGGCGGATACAGCTCGCAGAAGAACCTCCGCCTCGCACTGTCCTACTTCGACATGCCCACACCTGGTCAGCCGGAAGTTTTCCTCTCGCAGTCACCTACCCTGCTTGATGAGAACGACAAATTTGCGCAAGAGTCGACGGTCCGATTTCTTCAGGACTACATCATGCGCTTCCTCACCGTTGTAACCAACGCTGCGAGGGTTAGAGGGTCTGTCCGGTAAACGGTGTGTGGGATCCGGCGGTTTTCATTCGTGGGTGGTTTTCTCGAACCGTCCGGCGAAGGTGATCGCGAACGCGTTCAGCGCGGGCTTCCACCTCATCGCCCAGCGTGCCCTTCCGTCGCCAGTCGGGTCAAGCGACCGCGTGACGAGATACAGGCACTTGATCGCGGCGGCCTCATTCGGGAAGGGAGCCTGGCCGAGAGTGTCCGATTTTTTGTGTGCGGGGGTTTGGTTTACAAGTACTCCGTGAATCGGTCTGGGTATGCCACGGCTAGTTGGTTGATGGCTTG
>NZ_MQVR01000107.1 GCF_001907295.1 Bowdeniella nasicola | reverse complement strand
CTGGGCTTCCGGAACCTGAGCCACTACATCGCCCGCAGCCTCCTCGAGGCCGGCGGATTCAAACCCCGACTACACCCTCGATTGTGAAGAGCCGGATTATTAGGCGCTCTTGGAGCTCTTCTTGGTGCCCGACTTCTTTGCGGGCTTTTTCGTGCCGCGTTTCTTATCGAGCGAGGCCTTCAGGGCTTCCATGAGGTCGACGACCTCGGCCTCGTCCGCCGATTCGTCTTCGGGATGTTCGCCGAACGTGGCCTCGGTGTCGATGGTGTCCCCGGCTTCGAGCTTCGCGTCAATGAGTTTGCGCAACTCGATCTGGTAATCGTCCTCGAACTTTTCGGGCGTGAAATCGGAGGCGAATTGGTCAACGAGGGCGCCGGCGAGCTCGAGTTCCTTGTCGCTGATCTTCGCGCGCGATTTCGTGCCCTTGAAGTCAACGTCGCGGACCTCGTCGGCCCACAGCAGCCCCTGCAGGACGAGGACTTTGCCGCGCACGCGCAGGGCGCCAAGCCGCGTCTTGTGCCGCAGTGCAAACGTGACGATCGCGGTGCGGTCCGTCTTTTCCAGGGTTTGGCGCAGCAGCAGGTAGGACTTCGGAGACTTTCCTGCGGGCTCGAGGTAATAGGTGTTTTCGAGCATGATCGGGTCGACCTGATTGGAGGGAACGAACTGGACGACTTCGATCTCGTCGTTGTCGGATTCGGGTAGTGACTCGAAATCCTCATCGGTCATGATGACCGTCTTGTCGTCTTCTTCATATGCCTTGTCGATATTTTTGTATTCGACTTTCTTTCCGCACACTTCGCAGCGTCGCTCGTAGCGGATGCGGCCACCGTCGGCGTCATGGACCTGGTGGAAGGAAATATCGTGATCTTCCACGGCGCTGTAGGCCTTGACGGGGACATTCACCAGCCCGAATGTGATGGCCCCGGTCCATATTGCTCGCATAGCATGAGCCTACAGAGGAAGGCTCGACATTGGCGCGACAAGGCAAATCATTTCAGGTCGGCGACCGAACGTTATCGGTCACGAACCTGGACAAGGTTCTCTATCCGGAAACGGGAACGACGAAGGCCGACGTCATCCATTACTACCTTTCTGTCGCGGACGTCCTCATCCCACAAATCACGCACCGACCCGTGACGCGCAAACGCTGGGTCGATGGGGTAGGGACCGAGAAGAAGCCGGGCGAGGTCTTCTTCCGCAAGGACCTCGAGGACTCGGCGCCCGAATGGATTCCGACCGGGAGTGTCGAGCACAAGAGCAGGACGAATACCTACCCGATCGCTGATGAGCCCGCGGCCCTCGCCCGGTTCGCGCAGGTCGCCGCGCTCGAGCTGCACACGCCGCAGTGGCGCTTCGGACGTAACGGCCAGCCCCGCAATCCCGACCGGCTCGTTCTCGACCTCGACCCGGGTGAGGGTGTCGGCCTCGCCGAATGCGCCGAGGTGGCGTTCTGGTGTCGCGAGATCCTCGACGACATGGGGATGGCGACCTTCCCAGTCACGTCGGGTTCGAAGGGCATCCACCTTTACGCCGGCTTGGACGGCACATATAACTCTGAACAGGTTTCGAAGGTCGCGCACGAACTCGCCAAGGCTCTCGAGGCCGACCACCCGGACGAGGTCATCTCGACCATGAAGCGGGCGGACCGTGCCGGAAAAGTTTTTCTAGACTGGTCACAAAACAGCGCCGCGAAAACGACGGTCAGTCCGTACTCGTTGCGCGGCCGGCTCACCCCCATGGTCGCCGCGCCCCGGACGTGGGAGGAGCTCGAGGCAAAAGACCTGCGGCAGTTGGCCTACGAGGAAGTGCTCGAGCGGGTCGACCAGGGGATTAACCCCATCTCTGACCTTGGTGCCGACCGGCTCGATACGTACCGCTCGATGCGTGACGCGTCGAAAACCGCCGAGCCAGTCCCCGCGCAGCGCCCGAGCGGAGGAGACAAGGACCAGCCGAGCTTCGTCATCCAAGAGCATCACGCGAGCAGCCTGCACTGGGATTTCCGCCTCGAATACGCGGGCGTCCTCGTGAGCTGGGCCGTGCCCAAGGGCGTCCCGCTCAAGAAGAACGTCAACCGGCTGGCTGTCCAGACCGAGGACCACCCCCTCGAATACGGCACGTTCGAGGGCACGATCGCCAAGGGCGAGTACGGGGCGGGCGAGGTCTCGATCTGGGATACCGGCACCTACGAGCGAGAGAAATGGCGCGATGGCAAGGAAGTCATCGCGACCCTGCACGGTCGGGACGACGGCGGGCTCGGCGGAGTGCCGCGCCGGTTTGCGCTCATCCGCACCAAGGGGATGGGCGATGACAGCTGGCTCATGCAGCTCATGAAAGACCAGCCCGACGATCACGCCAATCCCGAGCCCGAGGAAACACTGAGCGTCGCCGACCTGCCGGGGCCCATGCTATGCAGCGTCGGCAAACCCGCCGATGTCACCCTCGGGAAGAAGGACGGCGAGACGTGGGCCTTCGAGATGAAGTGGGACGGCTACCGCGTCATCGCCGGGGTCGGGAAGAACACTGTCGTGCTATCGAGCCGCAACGGCAAGGACCTCACGGACCTCTTCCCGCAGGCTTGCGAGCTTACCGAGCTCATCGATGACGAGGCTGTCCTCGACGGCGAACTCGTCGCGCTCGACGAGCAGGGGCGGCCCGATTTCAGCCTCCTGCAGGCCGTCCTCAAGGGCGACGACGAGGTCAGCGAGGACGCCGAACTGCGGTATATGGTCTTCGACATCCTGCGCCTGGGCGACCGCTCGCTTACCAAGGAAACGTATGAGGAGCGACGAAAGATCCTTGCCGAGCACCTCGCGGAAGGCGAGAACGTCGTCGTGCCCCCGAACTACACCGGCAACCTTGCCGCCGCGACCAAGGCGAGTAGCCAGCTCGGGCTGGAGGGGGTCGTCGCAAAGCGGATGGACTCGACCTACCTGCCCGGCAAGCGCGCCAGCGCCTGGCTGAAACTCAAGACGCGGCAGCATCAGGAGGTCATCGTTATCGGTGTCCGCGAGGGGAAGGGCTCGCGCTCTGGCTCGATCGGCTCTCTCCTCGTCGCCGTTCCCGACGAAAGCGGCGAACTGCGTTATGCGGGCCGCGTCGGAACGGGGTTTACCGACTCTCAGCTAGCCGACATCGAAACAACTCTGCGGCGCATCGAACGCAAGACGCCGCCGATCGATGATGTGCCTGCTGAGGACAGCTCCGATGCCTGGTGGGTGACGCCCAAACTCGTCGCCGAGGTGGCGCTCGCGGGTCACACCCGCCACGGCCGCGTTCGCCAGGCAGCGTGGCGTGGCTTGCGACAGGACAAAGACATAAAAGACGTGCGCTGGGAGGTGTGACTCGAAGGCAATGATGCCGTCCAGTTAGCGATCACCGCGAGATTCTTCGAGCAGCGCAGCGCGGCTAGCGTGGCACATCGATCGTCACCGTCTTTCCTCCGTAGCCGTTTGCCTGGTCACGGCCTTCGACGACGACCTTAGCGACGTCGTCGGGAATCTTGAACGGGCCGCGCTCGCGAGTGAATGGCTGCTCGTTCGCATGGTCGTGCGCGAGGTCGTGCTCGGCCAGCACCTCGCCGTCCTCGGTCATGACGCGCCAGCCGTCGGCATAGCGTTTCGGGGTGTCATAGGGCGAGGAGATCGTGACAGCAATCGAGAACTGGTTGCCCGACGGTTTCAGCTCGGCCTTCACCACGTCGGGAAACTTCTGGTCGGGGTCAACGTCGTTGGTCGCGGCGCTCTCGGTTGGTAGTGGGGCGGTCGTGGACTCGAGAGAGGTGGGGTTGTCGACCTGCCCCGCGCAGGCGGAGAGCGCAAGGACGGCGGCACAGGAAAGGGCTGTCGCGGCGATGCTTTTTCTCATGGCGGCAAGTCTACGGAGGATTGCACGATGGTGCCGAGGCCAAGGAGGACCGATGAGTGACCTGATAGGCCGCGCCGCTTTAGTGACTGGCGTGAGTCGACGCGATGGCATCGGCTTCGTCTTTCCGCGATTCCGGTCGGCGTCCATGTCCGCTTCCTAGTCGGTCGATGCCCACGGCTCGCTGGACTCCGACTCGGCGGCGACCGCGCCGAACCAGTAGTCCTCGACGTATGCGAGATGGCTCAACAGTCCGCCGAGTGTCATCGCCGAGGGCGGTAGCGGTTGCCGCAGCCCTGTCTCGCCAAGATTGCACGTCTTCCACTGCAGCGTAGCGCGTTGGTAGTCCAAGAATCCGAGCAGCGTGTCGAGCTCACCCGCCGCGAATTCAGGCTCGGGGCGTCCGTGCTCATCAGTGCGAGGCGCCATGGTGCGTCCTCCCTGGGGTCTTATGCAGCGTAGGCCTGGGACGTTGGGGACGGCAATCCATTTTTGGTCGCCCCCACCAGTTGACATGAAGAAAAACTTATATAAACTCTAGTTTATGGAAGAGCTGCCGTTAACAGCAGGCCATCCCGTGGTGGCCCTGTTTTCTGCTCTTGCTAATCCCATCCGCGCCAGCATCGTGCATCGGTTGACGAGCGCTCCGGCGAGCGTCAACGAGCTCGTTGAATGGCTGTCCGTGACGCAGCCGCTCGTCTCTCATCACCTCAAGATCTTGCGCGACGCGCACCTCGTTGAGGCATCGAAAGAGGGACGCCGGAGCGTCTATTCCTTGGTCGATGACCACGTCGCCCATATCTACCTCGACGCCCTGACTCATATGAAGGAGCACAATCATGACTGCGACCATTAACGAGCCTCAAGTCTGCGAATGTCCGCACTGCGATGACGCCTGCGCCACGTGTCACTGCAAGGACTGCGAGTGCAAGACCTGCAACCACTGCGAATGCGACGACTGCACTGACGTGTGTGAAAGCTGTGACTGCAAGGACTGTGCCTGCCCGAACTGCGAGCACTAACGCCGCTCGCTACACGCCTGGGGTCGCCATCTGGCGGCCCCATCGTCGTGTGCAGCCAGTAGTAGCATCGAAAGCGGCGCGACAACGCACAGAGCGCAGTTCCTCCTCGCGCTCACGGCCCTACACGACGATCGCGCCTTTGTGATCACACTACCGGGAGTCGATGGTGACGGGGCCGACGAGGTCGCACTCCTTCCCGTGGACGGCGACAGGGCGACTATCGCGACGGCGGCAGCTCACCTGGTCGATTCGAAAGCGTGGGACGACGAAGCATCCATGTGGTTGCTGGGCGTCCTTGACCGGGAGGATCCCAGAATCCATGCCCCACATAATTGCGAAAAGGTACCTTGCCGTCACGCACCTTCGGTAGGCAGGCCGTCCTTTCGAGGAAGCTCTTCAACTAGCCCGTTGGGGCCGTACCAGCGCGTCTCTCCCGTATTGAAGGTCACTTTGCCGACCAAACGACTAGTGAGCTGCCAATTGATGAGGTCTGGCTCGTTCCTGTCATCCTTGGGTGAGTAGCCCCACGGGCTACGGTCCTCGCTGCGTGCATCTGGCGCGGGGTAGTGCGGTGGCATTGGATAGTCTTCGGTGACCGCAGTCAAGATCGGCGCACATATTCGCCGTAGTTCCGAAGATCGCTCTAGGGCGTGTCTGACAGGTGATGTGTCATGCCTCGGGTGATGCTCGGGGCATGACGCGTTTCCAGTTGCTGTCGGATGCCCAGTGGTCGTTGAT
>NZ_MQVR01000106.1 GCF_001907295.1 Bowdeniella nasicola | reverse complement strand
GTGGTAACCCCGATTCTTGAGGGCCTCGATCCCTATCGCACTCCCGACACGCCCACCCTCGAACCCATCACCCCACGCTCAGGTCCCAAGAGCCTACAATCCCTGAAACAGGCCGGTGTTGCAACCACCGGTTGAACCTGCCCAGTACGTGTCGATTCGCTATACCGAACACCTCGCTGACGCGGGGATCGTCAGCTCGGTCGGTTCGCGCGGGGATTCCTACGACAACGCGCTGGCCGAGACCGTCAACGGGCTCTACACAACCGAACTCATCCACTCCAGACCAGCTTGGCCGTCCGTGACCGAAGTCGAGTTCGCGACCATGCAATGGGTCCACTGGTGGAACCACCGACGGCTGCATGAGAGTCTCGGCTACCGCACCCCGATAGAGGTCGAACAGGCCCACCATCAGACCAGAGCGTCGAACCCGGCACTCACATAACCATCGGAACAGAACCCAGTACGGTTCAGGAGCACAAAGCGAACGCGGGGAACGCGCGCGGATCATTCCGCTGTCCCCAGGCAATTACAACAAGGACATCGCCCGCGACTAGACACTGGAACAGATCGAAGCGCTCGAAGAGCGCGCCGTAGCTGACGGCGAGGACCTGAGTCATTCGCCGCAGTGGCGTGAACAACTCGGCTCGCATCGAGCTGGGTTCTGGAAGCCGGCAACCCAGGAATACAAGTCGCTCGCCAGGGTGGCGAGTAGCCGGGGCTGAACCCCGCCGCCAACTCGCTTTCTGCGCCAACCCGGCACTGCCCCTTCTTCGCCCCTAACCAGCACTCCTGGGAATCTACATGTGTTCTTTCAGGGAGGCTCTAGCGGGTTTTCAGGATCAATTCAGAATGAGATCATACCTTCGTTACGAACCTTTACGGCGCGCTGCATCCTGCGAAAGAGTTTTCGCTCTCCCCGATGTATGCAACTGTGGGTAGCCTCGCGACGAATCTTGCGATCAGCGCCATGGACGCGCCAACCGTTGTACCTTGAAAGGGGAACTTTGTCGTTTCTAGGAAGGGCTTGGCGCTATTGTGTCCGCAAGCCTGTCAAGACTCTGATTATTTTTGTTGTACTTGCCGTGATGGCGACTGTGGTGATGTCAGCCGGGGCTGTGACGCGTGCTGCGGATCAGGTGGCGCAGGAGGTGGACGCGAAAACCGGTAGTGGTTTCGTGCTGGAGAATAATCCGCAGTTCAACACGGGCACGCCGCGTGGCGCGGGCAACGTGAAGCCTGCCGATATTGAAAAGCTCGCGGGGCTGGACGGTGTTGCGTCGCATGTGGCCCGGCAGAACGTAACCGCAGACCTTGTGGACGCGCAGGTTTTGAAGCCGGGCCACGACGACTATGACAAGAAACGCGAGGCGCAGTTCGGTAACGCTGTGAACGTGTGGGGCGTGAACCGTAGCGATATGGTTAACCCGTTCCGTGCCGGCTCGTTGAAGCTCGTTGAGGGGCGCCACTTGACAGCTGGGGACAAGAATAAGGCCCTGATTCACGAGGATCTCGCGAAAGCGAACAACCTCAAACTCGGTAGCACCCTCACGTTGAAGGGCAACAAGTACGACGTTGACAACGAGAAGCAGTCCACCGAAGAGGTAAAGACTGAGGTTGTAGGGATCGTTTCGGGTAAGAACACCCGGCCGGTTGCTGTGCGTAGCGAGCTGTTCGCGAACACGGTGTTCACTGATTTGGATTCCACGCGCGCGTTGTATCAGTTCACACCGCAGACGGAGATCTATCAGGACGCGAACTTCTTTGTCGCTAAAGACGCCAATTTCGAAGATGTCGTGAAGGCCGCCGCGGCTCAGGGGATAGACTGGAACAAGTATCGGCTTTCGCGCTCCGCTGAGTACCTGTCAGGTGTCACTGGGGCAGTTGATGGAGTCAAGAGCATCATGACGAACACGACGGTGGGGGCCACGATGTTCGCGGCGGCTGTGGTGGCGTTGGTTCTCTTCTTGTGGCTCAATGAACGTAAGAAAGAAACCGGAACCCTGCTCGCCGTCGGCGTTCGGAAGAGCAACATCACGGCCCAGTACTTCGCGGAGCTTATCCTGGTTGCGATTCCTGCGTTTGTCCTCGCTTATTTCGCTTCGAATGCTGTCGCCCAGTGGATGGGTGGTGTGGCGCTGGCAAGCGTGAATAAGTCCGCTGAACGCCAGATGAAGCAGGCGGGCCAGTTTGGTGCAGACCTGGAGTCTTCAGCGTCGCTGCAGACGCTGGATAGCCTCGCGGTTGGCCTGTCCAGTGGTCCGGTGATCCAAGCGGTCATCATCTGTGTGGCTGTGATCGCGGTAGTCGTTGCGATTACCTCGATCCCGATGCTGCGTAAGAGCCCTCGCGCGATCCTGGTGGACAACAAGTGATGAGCCCGTGGCCTCGAGCTATCCGTAGCGTTGTGCGTAAACCGCGGCGCAGTGTCCTGATGATCCTCATCATGGCCGTGGTATTCACCGCGCTTGTTGCGCAGTCTGGTGTGCGTTCCTCCATGGCTGAAGTCAAGGACGCGATCAGCGCCAACGTGGGCGCCGGTTTCACTGCAAGTGCAGCTATTGAGTCGGCACCAGGCCCCGACGCGCCGGCTGGCCCTGGCGTTGATTCCGATGGGGCAGGGGGCTCCGACGAGCAGCAACAGCCATCCGCTCAGCAACCACCCGCTGACCAGGGTGGTATCGATGAATCGATAGCTCATCGTTTGGCGAACCTTGCGCAGGTAGCCAAGAGCAGTCTGGAGGCAGCGACGATCGCCCAACCCGAGGGTGCTCAGCCTGTGAAGAGCGGCCGTGGGGTTCAGTTGGATTCGGAGTTTGCCGGCGGGGTCAGTGTGACTGGGGCTAGTGATTCCGCGCTCAACCCAGCGTTTCAGGGCAAGCTATATCAGCTGGTTGAGGGCAAGCACGTGGGCGCAACCGCATCGCAGGCTGTGATCCATCGGGACTTCGCTCAGCAGAACAACCTCAAGCTGGGGGATGCGCTGACCCTTACACAGGCTGATGCGAAGGTCACCGTGACGGTTGTTGGGATCTTTGAAGGGAAAACGGAGAACCCGAGCGGGCTTCCGGCCGGTGCTTCAGAAAACAACGTGTTCGTGGACCTGGCTTCAGCTAAGGAGCTCGGCGCGCCGATCACTGCTGGTCGCTATTTCACGCATAACGCGGAGGAACTTCCGGGGGCGCTCGCCGCAGCTGGGAAGATCGCGCCGGAACTCACGTTGGAAGATAATTCGGCTCAGTTCGCGCCGGTGCTTCAGGCTATCGCCGGTGTGGACAAGCTTTTGGCGACCATGCTGCTTGGTTTGAGCATTGCTGGTGCGTTGGTGCTCGCGTTGGTGAGCACGTTCTGGGCGCGCGGCCGCATCCATGAGGTGGGTGTGTTACGTTCGCTCGGGAAAAGCAAAGGCGACGTCCTTACTCAATTCGCGCTTGAGGCAACAATTTTCGCGGCCGTCGCCGCCGCCATTTCAGCGGTTCTCGGATCCGTTCTTTCGGGTTTCCTGGGGCGGGCGGTTGTAGCCCAGGCCGGGGAGGAAATTCTATCCTCGATCCCCCTCGCAACCAACGCTGGCGGTATTGCTGCGTCTCTCGCGTGGGGATTCATCATCGTATTGTTGGGCGTCTCGGTGGGGGGTTTGCCTCTCATCACGCAGCATCCAAAACGTATTCTGTCGAAACTTAGTTAGGAAAAATTATGTCGATTATGCAGCTTGATCAGGTTGACTTTACCTACGGCACCGCCGCTCAGCGCGTTTTGAAGAACGTGAGCTATGGCTTCGAGGTCGGAACGTTTTACGCGATCGTAGGTTCTTCCGGCGCAGGTAAGACCACGATGCTGAGCCTGCTCGCCGGTCTGGACGCACCTACTGAGGGTGTGGTGCGCTTTGACGGCAAAGACATCGCATCCACCGGCTACACACGCCACCGCCGCGACCAGATCGCGTTGGTGTTCCAGAACTACAACCTCATCGACTACCTCACGCCTCTCGAGAACTTGCGCTTGGTGAACTCGAAAGCAACGGTTGAGGACCTCACCAGACTGGGGCTCGATGCGGCAGCCGCTCAGCGGAATGTGTTGGCTTTGTCGGGTGGGCAGCAGCAGCGGGTCGCGATCGGCCGAGCGCTCGTCTCTTCTGCTGGTGTGATCCTGGCTGATGAGCCTACGGGTAACCTGGATGAAGAAACCGCGGAAGGCGTGATCGAGATTTTGCGTGATGCCGCGCATCTGCAGAATAAGTGCGTCATCGTGGTGACACACTCGAAACAAGTTGCGAAGGCTGCGGATGTCACGTTGCGTCTTGAGCGCCGCAACCTAGTGGAGCACCGCAACTGACCATGGTGGCGGGTGCCGCATCGTTGGTAGCTGCCACGGTATCGTCTGCGGCATCTAGGCTGCCCGCCGCATGAGGTGGAGGGCGACGCCGTGGTTCTATAGCCGGGTGTTCCCGCTACTGACGCTGACTGATGGCGGTTGAGTCTGTCGCCATCAGTCAGCAGCGGCGTGGCTGGTTTCACCTTCGCGCAAGAGCTGCGTTCGCGTGGCTTTGATGGTGAGATCACGATGATGGAGCCGCAGGGGTTGCCGTATGATCGGCCGCCGTTGTCGAAAGATTATCTGCTGGGCACTAAGACGCTCGAGCAGATTCAGTTCCAGCCGCGTGAGTGGTTTGTTGAGAACCGTGTGACACTCATCGAAGCTGAGGCCGTGGCGGTTGAGGACTCTACTGTTGCTGCTCCGGCGGCTGTTTCCGGCATCGGGAGCCTAACCGTCCGGCTGAGCAATAGTGAAGCGGTCGCCTCGACGGTGACAAGGGGATTCGACAGATCCGGGATGGCCGACTCTCCGACCTGTGGAGCATCATCGGAGAGCATTCGACACTCAAACGGGTCCGAGCGCTGATCCGGACCCCGAACTACCGTCGCGAAATGATGCAACTCGCGAGCGAAGTCAAGGGGCCGGCCGACGGGTGAGCCGGGTTTAGACTCACACCATGAGCTACGCCGATGTCTTGCCCGAACTGGTCACAGTCTCGCGCGCTGACCCGGTAGGAGATCCAGAGCTCGTGATCCTGAACGAGGACCTCGCTAAGGAACTCGACTTCGATCCGGATTGGCTCCGGAGCAGCGAAGGCAGTGACCTGCCCCCACGGTTAGGTCCGGACGTTGTGCGAGTCGTCGGTTTCCATTTGATGGGTGCACTGCCGAGCGTAGTCGGCCGGTGCGAGATAGCCCAGCGATGAGTGCCTGCGGTCGTGGTTGTACTCGGTCTTCCAGTCGCTGATCACCACGCGGGCGTGGAGCAGCGAGTAGAAGGTGTTGATGTTGAGGCACTCGTCGCGGATCCTGCTGTTGAACGACTCGATGTAGCCGTTGCGCCACGGTGACCCGGGCGGGATGTAGCTCAGGCCGGTGCGGGTGCCGGCCCAGTCGGCCATCGCTTCGCTGATGAACTCCGGCCCGTTGTCGCAGCGCAGCGTCGCTGGGGCGCCGCGGACAGCGACGAGCGCTTCGAGGTGGTCGGTGAGCTTCGTGGCGGTGATCGAACGGTCGACCAGGCCTCCGATGCATTCGCGAGTGTGCTCGTCCACGATGGAGCAGATCTTGATCGGCCGGCCGCGTTCGTCGC
>NZ_MQVR01000105.1 GCF_001907295.1 Bowdeniella nasicola | reverse complement strand
CGGTCACGAACTTCTGCAGGGTACTTACTCGGTGCAGGCATGTTCCTATCCTCTCGGTTAGATCAAACCCTCCACCACACCCGGGGCGATCCATTTTTCGAAGACCCCGGCGAAAACGGCGAGGACTTCGATATCGACAAGTCCTGGGATGTCATCCATTTCCTTGCGACAGGACAACGGAGTGAGTCCAAGCATCCACTGTCCCGGATGATGTTTGGCGGTAAGGAGTCCAGGTTCGACCTGTCCATGGGGCCAGCGATGTATCAATCGCCGGAGATGGTCAAGACGATCGCCGCGGCACTCGAGGAGGTGTCGGACGATGACCTTAGTTCCCGCGACGATCCTCAGGTTCTCCCACAAAACGAGATCTATCCGGGAAAGGCCTTCTGGCAATCTGTGGATCCGTCGTTCTTCGAGGACTACATCCTTGACAATTTCCACGAGTTCCAGGAGCAGTACGCTGCCGCCTCACAAAACGGCGAAGCGATGCTCACCTGCATGCAGTAGCAAAACAAAACTGCCGGCCACCTCGCGGTGGCCGGCAGTTTTTTGCGCTCTAGACTAAGCGTCCTGGGGGCTTAGAAGCCGCCCATGCCGCCCATGTCCGGGGCAGCCGGAGCAGCCGGGGCCGGCGGCTCGGGCTTGTCGGCGACGATGGCCTCGGTTGTGAGGAACAGGCCCGCGATGGACGCCGCGTTCTGCAGCGCGGAGCGGGTGACCTTCACCGGGTCGTTGACGCCAGCGGCCATGAGGTCTTCGTAGACGCCGGTCGCGGCGTTCAATCCGTGGCCGGGCTCGAGGTTGCGAACCTTTTCCGCAACAACGCCGCCTTCGAGGCCAGCGTTGATGGCGATCTGCTTCAGCGGAGCCTCGACGGCGAGCTTCACGATGTTCGCGCCGGTCTCCTCATCGCCCTCGAGGGTCAGGTCATCGAAGGCCTCCTTGGCGGCCTGGATCAGGGCGACGCCACCACCGGCGACGATGCCCTCTTCGACGGCAGCCTTCGCGTTGCGGACGGCGTCCTCGATGCGGTGCTTGCGCTCCTTGAGCTCGACCTCGGTCGCAGCGCCGGCCTTGATGACGGCGACGCCACCGGCGAGGCGGGCAAGGCGCTCCTGCAGCTTCTCGCGATCGTAGTCGGAGTCCGACTTCTCAATCTCGGAGCGGATCTGGTTGACGCGGCCTTCGATCATCTCGGCGGCGCCGGCGCCCTCAACGATGGTGGTCTCGTCCTTGGTGACGACGACCTTGCGGGCGCGGCCCAGCACGTCGAGGTCAGCGGTCTCGAGCGAGGTGCCAAGGGTCTCGGAGATGACCTCGCCACCGGTGAGGATGGCGATGTCCTGCAGCATGGCCTTGCGGCGGTCACCGAAGCCGGGGGCCTTGACGGCGGCCGACTTGAAGGTGCCACGGATCTTGTTCACGACGAGGGTCGCGAGGGCTTCGCCCTCGATGTCCTCGGCCACGATGAACAGCGGCTTGCCGGACTGGATGACCTTCTCGAGCAGCGGCAGGAGGTCCTTAACGTTCGAGATCTTGGACTCGACGAGCAGGACGTAGGCGTCCTCGAGGACGGCTTCCTGGCGCTCGGGGTCGGTCACGAAGTAGGGGGAGATGAAGCCGCGGTCGAAGCGCATGCCCTCGGTGAGCTCAAGCTCGAGGCCGAAGGTGTTGGACTCCTCGACGGTGACGACGCCTTCCTTGCCGACCTTGTCGAGGGCTTCGGCGATGAGGTCACCAATGGCCTGGTCGCCCGCGGAAATCGCAGCGGTCGCGGCGATCTGCTCCTTGGTCTCGACCTCCTTGGCGTCCTCCAGCAGCTTCTCGGCAACGAGCTCGACGGCCTTTTCGATGCCACGCTTCAGCGCGATCGGATTGGCGCCGGCGGCCACGTTGCGCAGGCCTTCCTTCACGAGGGCCTGGGCGAGAACGGTCGCGGTGGTGGTGCCATCACCGGCGACATCGTCGGTCTTCTTAGCAACTTCCTTGACGAGCTCGGCGCCGATCTTCTCGTAGGGTTCCTCGAGCTCGATTTCCTTAGCAATGGACACACCGTCGTTGGTGATCGTGGGGGCGCCCCACTTCTTTTCCAGAACGACGTTGCGGCCCTTGGGGCCAAGGGTGACCTTGACGGTGTCGGCCAGGGTGTTCAGGCCACGCTCCATGCCGCGACGAGCTTCCTCGTCGAACGCAATCATCTTTGCCATGGGGTGAAATCCTCCATAGATGGGCTTCAGGCGGCTCGATGCCCGCGACGGACGGGAAACGTGGCGGTGCACCTAGGTCTGTGCGCCGCGGTTACCCTCATCGAACTACCGGGTTCTTATCACTCACCTGCTGGGAGTGCTAATAAGTAGTCTGGCACTCTCGCCCTGAGAGTGCAAGATCGCGTCAGTGGATGTGAAGAACTCGACGCTAGCGCAGCACGTTGGTGCGCAACACAACGGCGATCGACTCGGTGGACCTCGCCGATTCGACGAGATTCGTGATCCCGAGCTTCTTGCCGATCGCTTCGGCCGACGCCTTCTGCTTCGCGGAGCGGTAGTAGATCGTATCGGCTGCTGGGGAGTTGGAGCGGTAGTTTTCTGCGACGACCTTCGTGAAGCCATCGTTCTTCAGCGCTTGGGTGACCCTAGCTGCCAGGCCCTTGATGCCCGAACCATTCAGGACGGTAACGAGCTGGGTCTTATCGGCCTTGCCGGGAGCCTCCGAGCTCGGCGATTCGCTCGGCTCCTCGGAGGGCTCGTCGCTCGGGGATTCGGTCGGCTCCCCACTCGGCTCTTGCGAGGGTTCACCGCTTTCTTCGGGAGTCTCCTCGGCACCCGGCGACTCGCTGTGAGTGGCGCTCACACCTGGGACGTGCGTGGTCTGCGGGGTCCGGTTCGACCCGAGGAAGGACATCGCGGCCCACGCGAGCAGCGGGGCGAGGACGATGACGATCGCGTACGGCAGGTAGGTCCGCCAGCGCGGCTCTAGGCGCCGATGAACTCCGACGGGACCGCGTTCGCGCGCGGCGATGTCGAATTCGTCTTCCTCGTAGTGGGTCATGTCTTAAGCCTATCGGTTAACGTCCACGCGCTGGCGTCGGGCACGAGATCGCGCCCGGGAATCCCGCTCGTTCAGCAACTTCTTGACCGTCATCGGGTGGGCGGCCATCGCCTCCGGCCGATCAATGAGGCGGGCCAGGTGGAGGTAGTACTCGGTGGAGGTGACGTCGAAGGTCTCCCGGATCGCGCGTTCCTTCGCTCCGGCCAGGCGCCAATACTGGCTTTCGAAACGCAACATCGCCTGTTCGACTTCGCTGAGTTCGCCCACGCGTTCCTCCCTTTCTTGCGACGTAACGCCCCCATGCTAATGGGAAAATGCCGCTTAGCATGGGAGGCGTGAGTGTGAAGGACGCAATTGATGCCAGTTGGCTACGCCCGCTAGAGCCCGTGCTCGACCAGATCACCCAGCTGGGGCAGATGCTGCGAGAGGATAACGCGGCCGGCCGCGGCTACCTGCCTGCGGGCTCAGACGTGCTGCGGGCCTTCACCTATCCGTTCGATCAGGTCAAGGTCCTCATCGTCGGCCAGGACCCCTACCCCACCCCGGGGCATCCGATGGGACTCAGCTTTTCGGTCCAAAAGGACGTCCGCCCTATCCCGAAATCGCTCGTGAACATCTACCAAGAGCTCGCCGACGACCTATCGATCCCGCCGGCCGCGCATGGCGATCTGTCGTCGTGGAGCGAACAGGGCGTCATGCTGCTTAACCGGATCCTCACCGTGACCCCGGGCAAGCCGGCGTCGCATCAGGGCCGCGGCTGGGAAGAGGTCACCGAATGCGCGATCCGCGCGCTCGCCGCCCGCGATCAGCCGCTCGTCGCGATCCTGTGGGGACGCCACGCGCAATCACTAACTCCCCTGCTGCGTGAAGGCCCTCGCGTCTCCATCATTTCCTCCCCGCACCCCTCGCCACTGTCGGCCTACCGCGGCTTTTTCGGCTCCAAGCCCTTCTCCCGCACGAACGACGCACTACAGGCCGCCGGCACGGACCCGATCGACTGGCGCCTGCCACCCGCATAACCACACTCCGCGCCCGCCGCCATTATCCACATGCGTCTTCGTCCCGACGCCGGAGGCGCCAAAGTTATCCCCACCCCTCCCCCGCGAACCTGATGGCCGTGCCACGGTAGGGTCATGTCGCATTCGGAGCTCATCGCCCAGTTCACCACCGAGACCGGTGAACTGGACCTCGGCGCGCTCGACGCCATCGATGCCCTCCTGCGCGCCGGCCAGGAAAGCGGCTGGTCGCGGCACACCCCGCAGGACCACCTGCACGCCGTCCGCCTCCTCGGGCGAATCTCCCGCCGCGCCGCTGCCTCCGGCGCCACCTGTATTGCCGACACTAACGCCACCAAAGCCGCCCGTACCCTGAACCGCTGCGAGCGCTTCTTCGACCCCGAGGTCTTCGACGAACTCACCGCCTCACTCCTAGAACACGCCGTCACCGTCGATCCCGACTCCTTCGTGAAGGACTGCGACAACCTGCTGCGCGATGTGGACGAAATGTCCGGCAAAACCCAAGACGAACTCGCCAAACTCAAAATCGAGCAGTCGCGCGCCGACCGCGGCATCGTCTTTATACCCCGCGACCGCAACCACCCCGAGTTCGGCGCGGACGTGCGCATGCACCTCACCCAAGCCGACTGCGACGTCCTCCTGCCCGTCCTGGACCGCATCTCCCAAGGCATCCGCTACCGCCGCCGCGCTCGTCGAGGTCGCCCATCGCTTCACGCGCCCTACCTCCGGCAGCTTGTACCACCGCGGCGATGACCTCTTTACGCAGTTCGACGGCAGCCTGGACAACGCCAATTCCGGCAGCCCGGACGGGCCCCCAGCAGCCCGGACGGCTACCAGCGCTTTCACCCCAACGGATTACCGCCGTTCGAAAATGAGCCGGACTTCCCGGATGACCTCAACGGCCCTCCGACAAGCGCGATATCATCACGCCCTCGCGAGTCCGCGCGACGCGCTACCGCGCCCGTACCTCGCAGCGGGACTGTCTGAATAATGGTGTGTGAGGGTCCGGCCTGATCCGAAAGGAGATGGCCGTGACTGACACGACCACTGTCGTTGTTGACGACGAGATGATTGATCCCGTGACCGGGGAGATCATCAATCAGAAGGAACTCGCAGAACGCTTGCTCGCGCAGGCGAAGGAGCAGGGCGTGAGCCTGGTCGGCCCGGGTGGCCTGTTGAACCAGCTCACGAAGAACGTCCTCGAGACCGCGTTGAACGCCGAGCTGACCGAGCATCTCGGGCACGACCACGGCGGCACCCCGTTGGGCGAGAACATGCGTAACGGGACGCGGGTCAAGACGGTGCTCACTGTAGAATCGGGCCCGTCGAGATCGAGGTGCCCAGAGACCGTGACGGCTCGTTCGAACCGGTGATCGTCCCAAAGAGGAAGCGCCGGCTGGACGGGGTCGATCAGATCGTGCTCTCGTTGACCGCGCGCGGGTTGACCACGGGTGAGATCGCCGCGCACTTCGACGAGGTCTATGGGGCGAAGGTCTCCAAGGACACGATCAGCCGGATCACCGAGAAAGTCACCGGGGAACTGGCCGAATGGGCCTCCCGGCCGCTGGATGCGATCTATCCGGTGATCTTCGTCGACGCGATCGTGGTGAAAGTGGCTCTTCCGGTTTCAGAGTGCGTGACGCGGTCTCTGACTGCCGGGTGTTGGTGATGAATGAGGGGCGGGCCTTGGGTGAAGATAGAAGTTC
>NZ_MQVR01000104.1 GCF_001907295.1 Bowdeniella nasicola | reverse complement strand
GTGAGTTGTAGAAGATGAACTCGAGGATCACGCGGTGACCGCCCTGCTGTCCAGCACGACCACCCCGCTACACCACTATGAGGGACTCAACTACAAACTATTTGACACCCCCAGGCGGAAGGTGCTCGACGTCGTTCACCGAGGCCACCAGCCGGGCAGTTCCTGCGCGGAGAAGCTCGTGGGTGCCAATACTCGACACGCTCGTAACCGGCCCGGGCACCGCTGCGACATCACGACCCAAGCGATGCGCTTCTCGGGCCACGCCCAAGGCTCCTGATCGTGCGGCCGCTTCGACGATCACCGTTGTGCCAGACAAGGCAGCAAGCAACCGATTGCGAGCCAGGAAGCGATGCCGCGTCGGCACAGCCCCGGGAGGCAGCTCGCTCACCAGGGCACCGACATCAGCGACCTGCTTCAGCAGGTCGTGATGCCCGCGAGGATAGAGCCGGTCCACGCCTCCGGCCAGCACCGCGATCGTGTCACCACCAGCAGCCAACGCTCCACGATGCACTGCACCCTCGACCCCAAAAGCACCACCAGCGACCAACAGCCGCTCCCGACTCGCCAGATCACCAGCCAACTCGCTGGCGACCCGCTCACCATAAGACGTGGACGCACGAGAACCGGTCACGGTGACCAGGTCCTCCAACGGGCGCGCGAGGAACGACGTCGCGCCACGCACGAACAGAACATACGGGGCACGCTCCCCAAGATCATCGCAGGCCCGCGGCCACTCCACGTCACCCGGAATCAACGTGGCGAAGCCCCCGTTCTCGACCGTCCGCAACCGCTCACTGAGCCGCTCGACCTCCTGTGGAGAGAGCCGGTCACGCCACACCTGTGCATCCACCCGGCTCAGACCCGGAACTGCGGCATCACTGTCGAGTAGCCTCAGAGTCTCGACAGCACCCCGCTGCTGTAGCAGACGACCAGTCGTTGCATCGTCGGGCTCGGCCAACAACGACAGCACCACCCGGGCACGACGTTCATCAACACCAAGACCAGCAACACCAGACATGACGGCTCCTCCTCGACCGGACTTCGCCGAGAAGGTGCGCCAACGCAGCCCGCGAGCCTCGCGAGGCGGTCAGGCCGTCGGCGCTGGTGAACGCGACGGCAAGCGCCGCTCGCGACGCTCAGCAGCGCGGGCTCGCACCAACAACACCACGCTTACCGGGCCCATCACTAGGAACTTGAACGCGTTCCAAATGCACAGCAGCACCAGCAGGTGGAACCACCCCGGCGCACCGCGGTCGATGAGAATCGTCAGGATGTTCGCGACCCCGAGGTACGGGATGGCCAGCATCATCGCCGGGACGCCGCACTTCAGCCCGCGTCGCCTGCGGAGCTTGTCCAACACGATGTTGGTCGGCATGTAGCGGCGCAGGAAGTCACGCGTGTGGATGCTGACGATCCAGATCAGGCGAAACTTGAGCACAGTCCTCTCCTCGTCTCCGGCGACAAGGAATCGAGAAGGACCGCTCCGGCCGAAGCCAGCTGGTCGTCCCACCACGTCCGGCGGTGGGGCACGCAGGTGGAGGCCGCCTACCCACAAGATACCGTTGTTGACGTTGCGTTGGAAGAGTCCCGGTGCTTGGTGACATGACCCGCTTGGGCTCTCACCCCCAGAAGATCGGATCCTGGTGGCTGTCGATGTAGTCGAGCAGTGACTGGACGTTGTTCGTCGGACGCTTGCGGGTGTACTCGTGGAACTTCATGTACCGGTCGCGCCAGTAGATGCTCCACTGCCCAGTCTTGACGGTGTAGCGGAGGCGCGCGACCGGGAACCGTGTCCAGTCTCCCTGCCCGTCCCAGGGCGGCCTCGTCTCAATGATCGTGACGTGCCGGTCGGCAATCTCGGCTTCTACCCGCGCTTGATCCCACAGGTGCTCGGGCACGCGTTCACGGCACCAGCGGCCGATGCGCAGCAGGTCGGTCTCGGGCATCGCCATACGTCCATTCTGCTATCCGAGCTCCTCGGTAGCCTCGAAGCTGTGGCGGCAGGGCAAGTCCATCGGGGAGCATCACGTTGCGGCGGAGCTGGCCCGAAGTAGCTCACGCTGGTGCGGACAGTGTGAAGGCAGTCCCATCCCCGCCGACCCGGATAACGGTCGGGTGGTCGAGATTCAGGTGAAGACGGCGCAAGGCTCCACCTGGCGATCGCTTCGCTAGCTCGACTCGAAGTCACAGGATCCAAGGTCAGCAGGAATGGTACGTCATGGCGGCCGTTCCGCATGACCCATGCCGTGCAGGAAGCTCCGTGGTGCCTCGTCCGCATGTCGTCCCAGCGGCGTGGGGCGAGCACATGAACCCGATCACCTGGTCACATCCGCGTGCCGCGAGGCGTCCTCGCGGCACAGGCGCGATCATAGGCTTATGGCGATTCGGCGGTGCCAGGGAGCTTGCCGCTTGCGGCCGCAACGATGCCTACACAGGAGGGATCGACGTGGTCGCGGCGGGGAGTCGCGACCCGACAGCAGTTGCATGTCATATCTTGGCTCTGGAGGAGGCCGTCAAGTGAGGTCACGCCCCGCTGGCTGGAAGCGATCGCGATCGCTCAGCAAGCTAGTGCCCCAGTCCCTATCGGAAGGTCGCTCAGCATGGCAACGGTAGAACAGCAGGTTCTGGACTCGAGCAACGCGATCGACCAGAACATCTCGGCAATCACGACCGACCGTGGATTCTTGTCACAGAACCTGCTGCAATACTTGCGCCATCTGGTCGAGGGCTTGGTCGTCTATGCGCACGTCCCAGATCGGACGGTGACGTACAACTACCAGACGGAGTTTGATGCTGCTCGGGACGCAGTGAACGGCGATGCCCGCTATCGACTGTTGACGCGCTTCCACAGCCTGCTCCAGATCAGTGTCTCGCACTACACACTCGACCGGGACCCCTCTGAGCGCCTGATGCTCAAATACTACGAGTACCTGCTACGCACACGCGACCTCGCGAAGCAGCACCTCGGCCTGGACATCCTCCGGAATCTCGAGCAGTTTCCGCTTCACGAGGATCCGGCACTCCGCGCGTATTACGAGAAGATTGCTGGCCGGATTGAGGCATCGAAACACGACTTGCTGACCGGCAAGACCGAGCGTTACTACATCAACAGCTCTCGACCGTTCTTCATTGGCAGCCGAATCTACTACGAGGTCACCTTCAGCCTAGCCCACAACCGGACAAGCAAGTTTGATCGGATCATCGGCTTCACCGACATTGATGTGAGCGACTACTACGCTGCACAACTCGAGCTTGCGAACGACTCAATCGACGTGCTCGGTCAGACGATGCCGATCATCATCGTGCGCGACTGGTCGGTGTCCATCCGACCGTGCGAGTTCGACAACTTCGCTCGACTCCTCGGACAGCAGACCACGGTGCAGTCGGGACACGTCGAGTACCGCAATCTGATGCGGTACCTAACAATGACACGTCACAGTCTGCTCGACCTCCTTGACTCGTCAGACGAGGTGTACAACCAGGTGAAGACATGGGTCCTCACGAACGCTCAGCGAACGCCTCTAATCTTCCCTGCACTGGACGCGGCGAGGGCAATCATCGGTCACAACCGTCCAGGCACCCGACTCTTGCGCTACCTGATGCTCCGGATGAACAACCAAATCCTGAAGGCACAGTACGACGTTAATCAGTGCGGGTGGCTCTCGAACCTGAATGTCTCAAGCGGCTGCCGTCCGTTCGACACGATGCCGTACTGTACGTCGCCCCGGAAACACAACCCGAAGTTTACTGACCTCGCGGCTAGCATCGATTCTTCGAACAGGAAGCACGAGCTACTTGCGCGACGGGTACGCGTCAACGTCGAGCAGCACGGCATGATCTACACACCCGAAGGCGACCTCGAAGACCTCGGGGACATCGACGACCTGATCAGGCGCCACAACGCCGCTCTTCCACCGACACCACGGCATGCCCCACGCAAACTCCAACGCGCCAACGGCCACGTGTTCATCGTCGGGTACGAGGACGGCACGGTAGAGATCATAGAGCAGCTCCAGAAGATCGCCTCGAATGGCATTGAGGACTACGCGGACGATGTCGCCGCATGGCTTGACGAGAACGCGAAGCTTCCGGACGGTGATCCGCAGAAGGTTGACGATGAGATCAAGGCTGATGCCCTGCGGAAGCTCTTCTCCCACTCGAAGGTGGCCCTCATCTACGGAGCCGCAGGTACCGGCAAATCCACGATGGTCAACCACATCGCCAACTACTTCGGGCGTGAGCGGAAGCTCTTCCTGGCACACACCAACCCGGCCGTCGACAATCTGACGCGCCGCGTCGACGCTCCCAACGCACACTTCAGCACAATCTCGAAGCATGTGCGGGGCGACTGGGACACGTCGGGTCATTTCGATGTCGTAGTCATTGATGAATGCAGTACGGTCAGCAACGCTGCGTTCCTCGAGGTGCTTGCCAACACCGAATTCGATCTGCTGGTGCTGGTGGGTGATGTCTACCAGATCGAGTCCATCGAGTTCGGGAACTGGTTTGGCGCAATTCGCTCGTACATCCCGCCAGAGTCAGTACACGAATTGACGCACCCGTTCCGCACTACCGACGAGGAGCTCCTGACGCTCTGGGATCGAGTGCGTGACCTTGACGACCGGATCGAAGAGTCACTGTCGAAAAATGAGTACTCCAAAGAACTAGGGGAGTCGCTCTTCGCACGGCACGGTGCCGACGAGATCGTGCTCTGTCTCAACTACGACGGCTTGTACGGGATCAATAACGTCAACCGCTTCCTTCAGGCGAGCAACCCGAACCCGGCCCACGTCTGGGGTGAAGCTGTTTACAAGGTTGGCGATCCGGTGCTCTTCAATGAGACGGATCGCTTCCGTCCGCTGATCTTCAACAACATGAAGGGCAATATTGTTGGGATTAGCCAGGCGCCCGGGAAGATCACCTTCGACATCGACCTTGGGCTCGAGCGTGAGGCGACAGCGACGGAGGCGATGCTCTCGAACCTCCGCGTCGTTGGAGACTCCGTGGTTCAGTTCGACGTCATCGAGCGCCCAGACACGGACGAGGACGATGACTCGACGACGACCATCGTGCCATTCCAGATTGCCTACGCGGTTTCGATCCACAAGGCGCAGGGTCTCGAGTTTGACTCGGTGAAGGTTGTTATCACGGAAGCTAACGAAGAGAATATCTCGCACAGCATCTTCTACACAGCGATTACCCGGGCTCGAAAGCATCTCGAGGTCTACTGGACACCTGACACTCAGACTCGGATCCTTAGCCGACTGGAGGTTCGCGAGAACAAGAAGGACGAGAACCTGCTTCGGCAGCGTCGCGGCGTGGTTCCGGTAGTCAAGGTGCCCAAACGACAGAAGGTGCGTCAGAAACCGTAACTGCCTGGATCGGGTCACTGATGGACCTAGGGCTTGCCACCGGGTGCACACGAATCACGTTGCCCAGTCACCGTGCGGCAGCTAACCGTGGCGAGTAGCTCGAAGTCCCGGTACGGTGGACCCATCCGTAGGGGTGTGCTTTCTATCTGGCGACGAGGCTTGGAGCTCGCGACGGTCCGCACTATCGGGCCACCCGAGCATAGGGCCTTTACGTATGTCCAATTTGCTGCGAACCAGAATCGGATCGTCTTCACTCCTGCTTGGGGACGCTTGTCTCAGGTTTACTCGTAAGCATCTCGGCCCCGTTACTTCTATGAAGGTTTGAGACCGAGTGAGCCACATTCGTAGTTGTACTGACCGGAGAGGTTGATTGAGACAGTCACTCGTCGTGGCCGCGGACGGGCCTGGCGTTTACTGGGGGTTCCCAACTTCCTGAATCGTGTGGCCGCTTCAGGGTGAACCTGAGCTGGTCGGCGACCCGCTTGATCGCCCCACGGTCAAGTCCCTTGTAGTGGTGTAACGGCGTTTTCCTCTCGTTTGGGGTTTTAGCTTGCTAGTGCGGGCGTGTCGGTATCGGTCATGGTC
>NZ_MQVR01000103.1 GCF_001907295.1 Bowdeniella nasicola | reverse complement strand
CGGGACCTCGCTGATCTTCACGCTCCAGTCCTTGGTCGCCATCCTTGAACACCTTTCTCACCTCAAGGTGTTGCGACGACCAGTTGAATCCGCCTCAGATTCGAGCGTCTCTTTGATTGTGGGATTGGTTTCGATGGCTTCGTGAACCATCGCTTCATCCTCGTCGTGCATTTCTTCCTCCGGCATAGCAGCGTTCTGCTCTCACACTATCGCGGGCTAGGGTATCAGCGCACCAGTAGGTTAATCCGTAGGATTCACTGGGCACAGAGCATGACACATCTGCCTGAGGTTCCCGCGAGGCGGTATGCTTCCCGCCATGACGACACTTCCTTCTCGCGCGCCAACGGATTTGCCTGAGCACGTCATTTCGGCGCTTCGCAAGGGCTCCGATGAACTCAAGCTCACAGCGGTAGCACGAATGGAACGCGATCTGCAGTGGTGGCGTGATCTGTCGAGTGAAGACAGGTCGTGGCTGGGACTCGTCGCTCATGAAGGCATCAACCGGTTCGTGGCCTGGATGCAGCTCGAGGACGATGCAGCGCGGCCGCAGGATATTTTTCGCGTCGCTCCCCCAGAGCTCACGCGTACGATTTCCTTGCAGCGTACCTTGCAGGTTGTTCGACTCATTGCCGAGGTCGTCGAGGAGCACAGCCAGCAGCACGTCGCACCGGATTACCGGCGAGATCTGTATGAGGCTGCCCTCATCTATTCGCGTGAAGTGGCTTTCTCTGCCGCCGGTATCTATGCGCGCGCGGCCGAGTCCAGAGGCCAGTGGGATGCGCGGTTGGAAGCTGCCGCGATCGATGCCATCGTGCGCGGCACCTCCCCGGCGGTGATGCGTTCGCGCGTCGCGACGGTGGGGTGGAAAGGCCGAAACTGCACGTTTGTCATCGTCGGACCGGCGCCACATCAACTCACCGAATCAACAACAGCCGAACTCCGGGAGGCTTGTCTGCGCGCGACCTCGGATGCTCTCGTCGGGATTCAGGGCGATCGGATCATTGCTGTCCTCGGCGCGGATGAGAATCCAAGCACGATTGCATCTGTCATCGAGCACCACTTCGGTGACGGCACCATCATCATTGGCCCGAGCGTCGACGACATCGTCAAGGCTGGCACCTCCGCACGTGCCGCCATCGCCGCTCACCAAGTGATTCGAGCACTATCAGCGCCCGCTCGAATCATGCAGGCAGACGACCTCCTCCCTGAACGAGTGCTCGATGGCGATCAGCTCGCCCGCAATACCCTGATCGACGAGATCTATATTCCGCTCGTCAGCGCTGGCCCGGTGCTCGTTGAGACCCTGGATTCATATCTTGGCCAGGGACGCTCCCTAGAAGCGGCCGCGCGTGACCTCTACGTCCACCCCAACACGGTTCGCTACCGCCTGCGCCGCATTGCGCAGGTCATCGGGTGGGATCCGACCGAGGCTCGGGAGGGCCAAATTCTGCAGATTGCGCTCACCGTTGGGCGGCTGAGAGGCGGGACGCTGCCAGGAACGGCCGCTTTGTAGACCATCCACAAACGAGGTGGGTCGACTTGGTGGCCCACACAGGCGGCAGACGAAACGAAACCTGGGAAGGTGGAGCAGTGCTCGCAGTTTTATGTCCTGGCCAGGGTTCGCAACGACCCGGCATGCTCACCCAGTGGCTAGAGTTTGCCGACGAGTCAAATTTCACCGCCGCCTCCCATATCGAGGCATGGTCGCAGGCTGCCGACCTCGACCTTGTCGAGCTCGGTTCGCATGCCGATGACGAGACTCTTCGCGACACGAAGAACGCCCAGCCGCTGATTGTCGCCCTGTCAATTTTGAGCTGGCGGATCGCGCAGGCACGTGGCGCAAGCATCCCGCAGGTTGTGGCTGGCCACAGCGTTGGGGAGATCGCGGCGCTGGCCATCGCCGGCGTCATCTCCGATGGCGATGCCGTGCGGCTCGCAGCAATCCGTGGCCGCGCGATGGCGCAGGCTGCCGCCGAAAACGAGACGACGATGGCCGCCATTGTCGGCGGCAAGCGTCCCGAGGTTCTAGCCGCTCTCGATGCCCACGACGTCACTCCCGCGAACATCAATGGCTCAACGCAGGTCGTCGCCGCCGGCTCCACCGAAGCGATCACCGCGCTTGGCGAAAACTTGCCGCGTGGCGCACGGCTCATCCCCCTGTCCGTCGCTGGAGCGTTCCACACCCATTACATGGCTGACGCAGTTCCGGCCGTACGCGATGCTGTCGAGAATCTCGTCGTCAGCAATCCCAATTGCACGCTCCTGTCGAACCATGACGGCGCCGCGCTCCACGCGGGCTCCCAGACCGTGTGGCGGATCGTCCAGCAGATGACCTCGCCGGTGCGCTGGGACCTTTGCCAGGAGCAGCTGCTCTCCGAGGGCGTCACCCACGCGATCGAACTCGCCCCCTCGGGTGTGCTGTCCGGCTTGGCTCGCCGTGACCTCAAGGGGGTCGCCACCCTCGCCTTAGCGCCTGACAACATCGCCGATCTGCCCGGATTCTTAGGCTAGGAGGACAACGTATGAGCCGCCAACTATCGATTGCTCAGGCCCGCGCCGGCTCGCAGGTGCTCGCGTTTGGAGCCGTTCGCGGCGAGCGCATCGTGCCTAACGATGACATTGTCGAGCCGATTGACTCCTCCGACGAATGGATTCGGCGTCGCACCGGTATCGTCACCCGACGCTACGGGACGGCAGCCGATACGGCAGTCTCCCTAGCAACCGCTGCAGCGACGGACGCGCTGTCGAAAGCCGACCTTCAGGGCTCCGACGTTGATACCGTCATCGTCTCGACGGTGACACATTTCGAGCAGACCCCGGCTGCCGCCGCGATCGTTGCAGATGCCATTGGAGCGACCCCTGCGGCTGCCTTCGATATCTCGGCGGCCTGCGCCGGCTACTGCTACGGCATCGCGATGGCCGACTCCCTGATTCGCTCAGGCGAGGCTACCCACGTCCTTGTCATTGGGGCCGAGAAGTTCTCCGATTTCATCGATCCGACCGACCGCTCGATTTCCTTCATCCTCGGTGATGGCGCGGGTGCCGCACTCCTCGGTCCCGCTGATTCACCTGGCGTCTCGCGCACCGTGTGGGGCTCCGATGGCGGCCAGGCCCAGGCCATTCGGCAGACCCATTCGTGGCTCACCATCCGTGATGGCTCGGATATGTCATGGCCAACTCTCCGGCAAGAGGGGCCCACTGTCTTTAAGTGGGCCGCATTCTCGATGGCAGAAGTGGCCAAGGAGATCGTTACGGCTGCGGGTCTTGCCCCCGAGGACATCGATGTCCTCATTCCGCACCAGGCAAACATTCGAATCATTGACCAAATGGCTAAGTCCGTTGGTCTGCGTGACGACGTCGTGATTGCGCGCGACATCGTCGATACCGGCAACACCTCGGCTGCCTCAATCCCGCTGGCAACCGAGCGACTGTACCGGGATGGTGAAGTACGTGGCGGTGAGCTCGCCCTCCAGATTGGTTTTGGAGCCGGGCTCGTTTACGCCGGGCAGGTCGTTCGCCTGCCGCACCGCGCCTGACGGCATCAGGTCCATTTAGAAAATCCAAGGAGAAACCATGGCACTGAACAAGGATGAGATCCTCGCTGGCCTCGCCGAAATCGTCAACGAAGAGACGGGTGTTCCGACGGAGGATGTCCAGCTGGACAAGTCCTTCTCCGATGACCTGGACATTGACTCGCTGTCGATGATGTCGATATGCACCTTTGCTGAGGAGAAGTTCGACGTGCGCATTCCCGACGAGGAACTGCAAAACCTCGTCACCGTGAACGACGCGGTGTCCTTCATCGAAGGCGCCCAGAACTAAGTACCCCACCTGGATAGGACGCATCATGGCCCACACGACCACACC
Organism: Bowdeniella nasicola; assembly: GCF_001907295.1. Lineage (GTDB taxonomy): Bacteria > Actinomycetota > Actinomycetes > Actinomycetales > Actinomycetaceae > Bowdeniella > Bowdeniella nasicola. The sequence goes on along the minus strand of NZ_MQVR01000103.1, from coordinate 2,170 downwards.
CCGACGCGATGTCGTGGTGACCGGCCTTGGGACGACGAACCCGCTAGCCGGCACCACCGCCGAGACCTGGCAAGCTCTGCTAGCAGGCACCTCCGGAATCCGCAGCCTCGAGGCCGACTGGCTTGACCAGTTCGAATTGCCCGTGCGATTTGCCGGAACCGCTGCCGTCGACCCAGCCACGGTGCTTCCTGGCCCCCAGGCTCGAAAGATGGACACCTCTTCTCGACTCGCCGTTGTGGCAGCCGAGGAGGCGTGGGCAGATGCCGGTAGCCCGGAGGTCGACGGCGAGCGATTTGGTGTCGCCGTCGCCTCCGGTATTGGGGGCATCCATACGACTCTCAATGCCTGGGACACGATGAAAGACAAGGGCGCACGCCGAGTCCTGCCGATGACCGTGCCCATGCTCATGCCGAACTCCTCGGCCGCGATCATCTCCGTGCGCCTTGGAGCCAAGGCTGGCGCACACGCACCGACGTCCGCCTGTGCATCAGGCGCGGAGGCTATTGCGATGGGCGTGGAGATGATTCGAAACGGTAGGGCAGATATCGTGCTTGCCGGCGGAACTGAAGCCGCTATCCACCCCATGCCGATCGCAGCCTTTGCCCGCATGATGGCGCTGTCGACCCGCAATGACGATCCGCAGGCCGCGTCTCGCCCCTACGACGTCGACCGAGATGGTTTCGTCATGGGCGAAGGCGCCGGCATTGTCGTCCTTGAATCCGCCGAGCATGCCGCCGCACGCGGCGCGAAGGTTTACGCGAGCATCGCTGGAACCGGGATGAGCGCTGATGCATTCGATGTCGCACCGCCCGATCCGACGGGCGCCGGGCAAGAACACGCGATGCGTCTTGCCCTCGCCGACGCCGATCTCAGTGGCAGCGACATTGTCCATGTCAATGCGCATGCGACCTCGACCCCACTGGGCGATGGCATCGAAGCCGCGGCAATCTCGCGGGTCTCCCCCGACGCAGTTGTCAGCGGCACCAAGTCGATGACCGGGCATCTGCTGGGTGGCGCTGGCGCCATGGAGGCCGTGTTCTCCGTCCTGGCTGCCCACCAGCGCGTTGCCCCGCCGACGATCAACCTCGACAACCCCGAACCGGACCTCCCAATCAATGTGACTCGCAACGAGCCCGTCGACCTTCCTGCAGGAGCGGTCGTCAACAATGCGTTCGGTTTCGGTGGCCATAACGTCGCGCTCGTGATCACTAGCACGTAGTTTCTTAGAACATCACGGCGCCGGTAAGGTTGTCCGTGGCCCCTGTAGCTCAGCCGGTTAGAGCAGCGGACTCATAATCCGTCGGTCCCGGGTTCAAGCCCCGGCAGGGGCACTTGGCTCTCGATAGCCACGAAACGCCAGCTGAACTTTTTGGCCATCGCGCTGCACGAGGACCATTTCGGCGACCGCCCAGGTCGCGATGATGACCCCGAGGTACTCCAAGAGCTCCTCGACTTGGATCAGTGCCATAAGGTGCCAGGTCACGTGACCGAAGTGACTCTCGACGTGTCCGCCGATCGTCTCCAGGCCGACTGCGCCGAGGGGGGAAGACCGCGCCTCCCGCAACGATTGCGAACATGACCCGGCGTGGCAGGGCCAGCATCAGTGGGACCAGCACCGCAACGACAATCGTCGCGAGGGCCAGCCCGCCGATGACCCACCGGTAGGAGAAGAAATCGACCGGCAGATATGCGGTGATGAAGCTGCCGAGCCCATACAACTGCTCATGTAGCTCGGCGGCTTCATCGAGCGACGCATAGGCAGCAACGGCCGCGAGGAAGCCCCACCACCACCGCGGTCAGGGCAAAGACCAGCCATAGGCTCGAGGCGAGCCATGTCGCGGCGTTGCGTTCCTCGGCGACGTTGAACAGCCGCCAGGTCCGTGACCAGCCAGAGTCAACGAATCCCGTCGACCACACGACGATGTAGAGCAGGCCGGACACGATGACCATCGCGAGCGCGATTGCGGTCAGTCCGAGCGCGAATTTCTTGCCGGTGGGAGAAGGACGAGCGGGAATGGTCGCTACCTTTCGAACAGAGATCGGTAAAGCCGATCGAACTCCCCCGCCTGCGTGTCGTTGACCTGCCCCCACGGTTAGGTCCGGACGTTGTGCGAGTCGTCGGTTTCGATTTGATGGGTGCACTGCCGAGCGTAGTCGGCCGGTGCGAGAT
>NZ_MQVR01000102.1 GCF_001907295.1 Bowdeniella nasicola | reverse complement strand
GTGAGTTGTAGAAGATGAACTCGAGGATCACGCGGTGACCGCCCTGCTGTCCAGCACGACCACCCCGCTACACCACTATGAGGGACTCAACTATTAGGTCCATCCCCTTCGCCCATCCCTGGTCCACGCGAACCCTGAACTCGCGGATTTGCTCCTCAACCTCCAGTCGAGGTCCTGGCGTCAGAATGGACGCAGGGATGTTGATGCTCCATGGGTTGGACTTATGTCCCTGCCCTCGTTCTTCCGTCGTCCGAGAGTCGCGATAATCCTTCGTCAGCGCTTCCACCCAAAGTGTTTTGAGTGCCTCTTCCTCAGTCATGAGCAATGCCTGGCCGTGGACCTCGAAGTTCACCGAGAGTTCGGCCTCCACGTTCGTCTGGGCGCGGGCGACCAAGGTGAGCAACTCGTCAGCACGGGCTCTCCTCGTCCGTGACTTGTCCCGGACATAGATGTCGCCGTTAGCAAGTGCGAACTTCGCATCCGCCTTGCCGGCAGGCTGGAAGTCCTTATGACAGGGGAAGAGCGGCTGGCCGTCCGATGGTGGCTCCACCAACACGAAGAGCACTTCGTGCGTATCCGAGGTTGGGAGCCGAGCCAAGTCCCAGTGCGGCCTATTCGGTCCGAGGTAGGGCTTCAGCCTGTCCGCCAGTTCATCTGCTTCGACGCCCTTCGGGATCCCCGGAGCCTGACCCTTCTCTGCTCCAATGACCATGACCCCGTAGCCCTTGAAGTGGCCCGACGCGACCGCAGGCAAGCGATTCGCCATGCCAAGAATGAACTTGGCGACCTTCGCGATGCCGAGGCCCTTCGCGCTCGGGTCTATGTCGCTCTTTACTTCCAGGCCGACGCCCTCCACAGCGTCACCCTCGGCCATGACGGCCTCCACAATCTGGCGGAGTCGCAACTCTCCAGTCGGGGCGAAGTCAGTCTCCATCTCTGCGTCCTACGAGTCCGATGATGAGGAATCGAACCGGGTCGCCAGCCTGTCGAGCGCTGAAGCCACGCTCATCTCATGCTTGCGCCTAGCCTCTGCCTCGGCATCTGCCTGTGCCTTATGGCGGCGCATGATCTCGTCGTACTGCTTGTTCGTCTCTGCTACGGCTAGTTGGAGAGTGTCGAGGTGGTACCTTTCCACCTCTTGTAGCGTCGTCCCATTCAAGACGAAGGCGTTGCCGGAGACTGAGCCGATCCCGGGTCGGTGCATGGTCGAGAACTGAGGCGGGCGGTCCCAGTTCTGAACCATGAGTTGGCCCCACGTGCTGTCGGGGCGGCGCGAGAGCAGCACCGGCACCCTGTAGAGCGCTGAGCCAGGAGTGCCGTCGTTACGTGGTGCAGTGATCCCCTGCGCGTCGATGCCGACGATCCGGATGGGGCCGTCCTCAGCCTTCGAGGGAACGGCGGGCTGGGGCTTTGTCCGGCGCGTCGGGATGATGCGGGACGGGGAGATGTGCGCCGCCATGTCCCGGGCCAGTCTCTCCTTGATCCCCATAGCATCGAGCCCGGTTGCATCGAGGAAGAACTTGTCCACCAACGTCGGTGGCATCTGAGCCCCCTCAATGCGCACGGGGAGCACCTTGACGCCCTTCGCCGCGAGTTCGCCCGTCATGGCCAGCGAGACCTCCTTTCGGCACCATTGGCTGTCTCGGCTCGCGTTGGAGATGAACGCCACCACGAAATCCACCTGGTCGATAGCCTCCGAGATGCGCTCGATCAGAGAGTCCCCGACCTTCAGGTCCCACTCGTCCAACCAGACGTGGAACCCATCGGCTTGAAGATGCTCTGCCACCGACCGAACCAACTCTTGGTCCTGGTGGGAGTAACTGATGAAGGCGGAAGTCACGTGCTCACTCCTCTCAGTAGTCGCTCGCCACGCCGGACTCGTAGAGCCCCTTGGCCGTCTTGGCGTCCCGGATGGCCTGTCGGACGTGGTGCTTGGTGAGGTCGAGGACACGCATCGTTCCTGCGGTCTCGGCCACGGACTCGATGCGGCGGAACTCGCCTTGGTACTTCTCCGCGAACGCCGCCAACCCGCGCAACTTGGGAAGGGCGTCGGAGAGGTGGTGGCCGTGCGGGTCCACGAGGTCTGCGACGACCTGGCCGGTGTGGTCGGTGCCGAAGAAGATGAAGTCGGGCCGGACAGCCTTCCAGGTGCCGGAGTCCTCTCGGTAGGCGATGGCCAGGGACTCCTTGGTGGCCCGGGCGGGGTTGCGGTACCAGCCCTTGAAGCCGGGCTGCTTGGCCTCGGAGTCGAGGACCTTGCGCTCCCACTCGTTGAGGGAGATGGGGTAGGTGCCGTCGTCGGCTGCCATGAGATGCATGAGCCGGGTCTCCAGCGGGCTCTCGGTCCCGTCCTTCTCACGGACCATGGTCTCGGCCTGGGCTGCCTTGGGCACGGTCAGGGAGATGCGTTCAGGTTGGGTGGACATGCCCTCCAAGCGGTCGTACTCCGCCTGCCGTTCATCCGAGAGGCCCTTGCGAGCGACCCGGGTCTGATTGAGCCACATCCTCGCCAGGTCGTCGGCCTCAGATTCCACGGCCACTGCGACCTCAGGCACCCGTCCGAGAGCAGCGACGGTGATGTTGGCCTCCAGGAGGTCGTCATCGTCGCCGTCCGGACTGACCAGGTGGTCGACGTACGAGGAGCACAGGGCAGGGCTCAGGACGCGCGCAGCGGCCCGGTAGGAGTCCTCGATGGCACGTGGGTCTGCCGACTCCTGGAACGACTTGTAGGAGAACGCGCCGCCGATCCGGCCTCGGGCCTCCTCACCGCTCATGGTGAGCACGTCCTGCTTGGCCTGGGCCACCTTTTCCTTGTGCTGCACGGCCCGCCCGTCCAGCACGGCGTGGAGGTGCTTGTGCGCCTTCTCCACGGCCTCCTCGACCAGCCCGTCCTTGGATAGCGCCGTCGCCAGCGCAGTGAGCCTGCGGATGGGCTTGACCCCCTTCTTGGGGATCGTCACCGAGGGCAGCGCTGCGAAGCGGTCCCAGACCTCCTGGGGCACCTTGGGATTGGGGTGCAGGTCCACCGGGTCGAAGAGCACGCGGCGTCCCTCGCCGCCCCCAGTGTCGGTGTCTTCCTCATCCTTGGAAGTCGCGCCCTTCATCAGCATCTCGGCCACGCCCGTGGCGGTCTTGCGGTCGAAGAACGGCAGCAGGCAATCCACGGAGTTGAGCAACTCGTTGCCCGGGATGCGCCGTGCGAGCGGGGTGCGGATCATCCGTCCGAGCAACTGGGTGATGTGGGTCCGGTCCTTCGCCGGGCGCATCGAGACCAGCACCTCAGCGCGCGGGCAGTCCCAGCCCGTGGAGATCGCAGACTTTGCCAGCAGCACCCGCACGTGGGTGGCATCCTGCACCCGCTGGGGCTCGATGTAGGGCACACCCTGCTGGCCGACCAGCAGGTCCTGGTGCTCACCGAAGACGTTCGCCACGGCGTCGGGGCCGAGTTCGGGCCAAGCGTCGTAAATCGTGTCCAACGTCCGCACCAGCGTCTCGGTGGTGGGCTTATCACCCACCTGCACCACCAGCAACGGGATGACCGGATCGGCCTCCTCCTGCTCATCGGCATACGCCAGCCACGCCGCCGTCGAGGCCCGGACCTTCTCCACCGCCCGCCGCAGCAGCACCGTGTCGAAGACACCCTGCTCGGTCGGGATCGAGAGCACGATGTCGTCCTTCAACAACCCCGACGCCTGCACCAGTCCGGAGTCCACCTCCACCGAAGGCAGGGCTGTGCGGCCCTTGGCATCCTTCATCGCGACCTCGAACCGCTCCACGGTGGCCGAGATACCGAAGACGACCGGCATCGGCGGCACCGCCCCGTGACCGTTGATCAGCCGCTGGACGATGGTCGAGCGGTCCTTGCTCGTCGTGCCCATGCCCCGGTGGGCCTCGTCCAGCACGAAGTACAGCGTGAGGTCCCTGTTCTCCACGGTGTTCGTGATCACGTCGTAGATCGAGGACTGCATCTCATCCGGACGCGGCTCGAACAGGCGCACCTGCCCGGGAGCCGGGGTCGGCTCGCCGCGCACCAGGCGCGAGTTCTTCGACAACTTCTGCGTGTTTAGGAAGTACACGTGACCCGGACGCAGCGAGGGCTCGGAGAACGTCGTCTCGATCACGCGCAGCCGGGAGTCCAACTCGCTCGCGGCCTCCTGCAACCGAGCCCGGGACTGCTCGTTCAGCGACGGGTCGTCGGAGAACCACAGCACCACCGCGCCCGGGTCGGCCTCGAAGTCGAACTCGTCGTTGCCGAAGAACAGCGCCTCGATCACCGCAGCAGCCATGACGGTCTTGCCCGCGCCGGTCGTGGCCGTGAGCGAGAACTGCGACAGCGACCCGTAGCGGTGGTACATGTCTCGGGCCTGATCCAGATTCCGCAGCACGTCCCGGACGGCCTCGCCCTGGTAGTCCTTCAACGTGTAGCGCATCAGCGACCACCCCTCAGCATGAAGTTCTGCAAGTACGACTCGTACAGCCGCACCGGAAGCACCGCACTGGGCAGGTCACGGCACACCATCTGGAACGCGGAGTCATCATCCGTGACGATGAACGCCGTCTTCACCGACTCCTCCTCAGCCACCCGGACCACGAAGTCACCCGCCTGATCCAGGTTCTCCAGCACGCCATAGGTCTCGGCAACGTCCCAGCCATCCTCACCGAGGTCCGTGATGATCCGGCCCTGCGACCCAGCGCGCATCCACAGCATCGGCGCGATCCGTTCGAACGCCCTGTTGTGGCGGACGGACAGCGGTGCCTCGTAGGTCAGCGTGAAGAACGCTGCGTTCGCCTCGAAGCCCTCGCTCATCGGGAACTCATCCACGAACTTGTAGTCACCCTTGATTGGCTCTCCCTGAGGCGTCCGGCCAGTGATGGCGGCGGTTACCCGAGGCTTGGTGATGTAGTCGCAGATGCCCTGCGACTCCCAGTCCTCGTCTCCAGGTCGCAGGCCGCGTTTGCGCAGGCCACGTTGCTCGTCCGCGCTCACCTCGTTGTTCGTCACCGAGATGCACTGCCGACGGCCCCCGTCCTGCTTGTTCAGGCGCATGACCGCGTGGGCAGTCGTGCCCGAGCCGGAGAAGAAGTCGAGGATGATGGCATCAGGCTTTGAGGTGCAGGCGACGCGGAGACAGTCCTCGACGGCATAGAGCGCCTTAGGAAAAGGAAAAACCCGACCGGGCAGCATAGTGCGCAGTAGGCGGGATCCATGCTCACCTGCCGCGTGACGGGACCGATTCCAGACCGTCTTCGGCGTGCGTGTGGTAACCGTCTCGCCAGGCTCGACGACCTTGGAGCCATCGGGGTTCGTCCCCGTTACAACTAATTCCCCACTTTCGATACGCCGCAGTTGGGCCTTTCCCAGATACAGGATTGACCAACGACCACTGCTCCGGTCGTGGGCCCCCAACTTGGCGTAGCCTTGGCCCAGCAGTTCCCGAAGATACTCCGGAGAGGTCCGCCAGTTGGCCTCTTCTCCGCTCGTGCGGATGGGCCACAAGGTGAGAAGCCCTTCCTTCGGCGGCACTGATGCGGGGTCTCTAGAAAGCGGGATGGCGTCCCCGACCTCCGCGATGCACTTCTCCGCTTCATTGATATAGATGGGATAGAAAAGATTGGGACGGTCGACTCGTCTTGAGTTTGAGCCGCCCCGCATAAGCCATTCCCACCGCACCCCGGCCTTTGCAGGCATACCTTGATCCAGCATGGTGTCCGTCTGGGCATCAGGGCCTGCGCTACCGAAGAAGCAAAAGTATGCGTACTCTTCAACCCTGGCTAGTTCGCCACCTCTTGCCACGCCGTTGGGGTTGATAACGATGGTGGCCATCTGAATGGTCGCCTCAGGAAATGTCTGTTCCAGCAGCATTCCGAGGCGTAGATACTCCTTCTCATCGATTGTGACGATGAGTACCGAGTCGTCAGGGTTGAGCAACTCTTTCGCGACCTCCAGCCGTCGCTCCATGAACGCCAACCACTTCGAGTGCCTGTAATCGTCGTCTCCCTCGACGTAGTTGTTGTTGTACTTCCAGTCCTTCGCACCCGTGTTGTACGGAGGGTCGATGTAGAAGTTGAGTCCCTCATAGTGGTGTAGCGGGGTGGTCGTGCTGGACAGCAGGGCGGTCACCGCGTGATCCTCGAGTTCATCTTCTACAACTCACT
>NZ_MQVR01000101.1 GCF_001907295.1 Bowdeniella nasicola | reverse complement strand
GACCATGACCGATACCGACACGCCCGCACTAGCAAGCTAAAACCCCAAACGAGAGGAAAACGCCGTTACACCACTACAAGGGACTTGACCCGATAGTGGCCCGCATTGTTCTCCGGTACCCTATTAGCAACCAGCGTCACCGACATGACTTCAAGGAGTCCCCTCATGGCTCGTCGCCCCCCGCGCACTCTCGCCGCCATCGCTGCCTTTGCGGTGGCGAGCCTCGGTCTTTCCGCGTGTAGCGCGGCCAGCCCGATCACTACGTCGAAGTCCTATGCCGCCTCCGATGGCGTTCGCGCCCAGTTCTCCAAGCACCTGCGCGCCGAGAACCTCATGGTCCTGACCGAAGGACCGGGCTCCCCCGCGACGCTGTATGGCGCGCTCGTCAACAACTCCGAGGAGCCAGCGACGTTTACGATTAAGGTCGGCGAACTGCCGGAGCAGACGGTCGAGGTCGCCCCGATGACCGTCGTGAACCTGCCGACCGAGGACGCGAAGTCCGGCTCGACGCAGGTCAAGCCCGGCGCGACGGTCGCGGGCCAGGTCGGCACCACGGCGACCGGCGCAATGAACGTGTCGGTGCCCGTCCTCGATGGCACGCTCCCGCCCTACGACGAATACATCAAGGGCAAGTAGAGCTTAGCTCTCCACCATCTTGTAGCCCAGACCCCGCACAGTGCGAATCATTCGCGGCGCTGCGGGGTCGGCTTCGATCCGGCCCCGGATGCGCTTGATGTGCACATCGAGCGTCTTCGTATCGCCGACGTAGCCCTCGCCCCAGATCCGATCCAGCAGCTGGCCGCGGGTGAGGACCCGGCCGGAATTGCGCATGAGGAACTCCAGCAGTTCGAATTCGCGCAGCGGCATCGAAATGAGCTGGCCGTCGACTTCTACCTCGTGGCGGTCCACGGACAGCCGCACGCGCCCCACTTCGAGGATCTCTTCGTGGCTGAGCGGCTCGCTGCCGCGCTCGCTGCGTCGCATCACGGCCGTGATACGCGCGAGCAGCTCCCGGTAGGAATACGGCTTTGTCACGTAATCGTCGGCGCCGATTTCGAGTCCGACGACCTTATCGATTTCCGAATCCTTCGCGGTCAGCATGATGACCGGGACGTCGGAGGATTTCCGGATCTCGCGGCACACCTCGATACCGGAAAGGCCCGGTAGCATGAGGTCGAGCAGGATGACGTCGATATCGTCGCTGAATTCGTCGAGGGCGGCGACCCCGGTCTCGACGGCGACGACCTCATAGCCGTCACGTTCGAGAGCGTAGGTCAGCGTTTCGCGGTAGGAGGCTTCATCTTCGACGACGAGGATACGGGTCACGATGGTTCTTTCTCGTTGCTGGTGGGATAGCGCCCGGCCGGGAAGGCGCGCGGCAGGACCAGGGTGAACGTCGATCCCCGGCCCGGTTCTGACCATAGCGTCACAGTACCGCCGTGGTCAGCAGCGATATGCTTAACGATCGATAATCCGAGACCGGTTCCGCCCGTTTCGCGCGAGCGAGCATCATCGACGCGATAGAAACGTTCGAAAATGCGCTCCTTTTGGTCCGGGCTCACGCCGATCCCCTCATCGACGACGGCGATCCGCACAACCTCCGAGTCCGCCGAGACCCCGAGGTTCACGCGCGAGAGCGGGTTGGAGTAGCGGATCGCGTTATCGAGCAGGTTGCGCACGGCCGTCATGAGCAGCGAGGTATCGCCATAGACCTGGGTGCCGGTCTCGCCGCCCGCGACAAGTTCGACGCGCGCACCTTCGGCGGTCACGCGCACGCGGTCGACCGCTTCCTCGACAACCTCGTCGACATTGACGACCTCACCGACGCCTAGCGCATCGGGGCTCTCCAGCCGCGACAGTTCGATGATTTCGGTGACGAGGCGTCCGAGCCGTTTCGCTTCGCGCGTCATGCGCGAGGAGAACTTCCGCACGGCCTCGGGATCCTCCGCCGAGTCGTGCACGGTCTCGGCGAGCAGCGCCAGCGCCCCCACCGGCGTCTTGAGCTCGTGGGAGACGTTTTGCATGAAGTCCCGCCGCGTATTTTCCAGCCGAACTTTTTCGGTCCGGTCGGTCGCGGCGAGCAGGACCCGTTCGCGCGGCAGCGGCGAGAGCCGAACGGTCAGGTAGTAGACGCTGGCGCCGCTGAGGTTCGAGCGCGGGACCTCGACGTCGGCTTGGACGGCGTTGCCGGTTTCGACCACCTTGTCGAACACGTCCTTGACCGGCCCGTCGACGAGCTTGCCGTCGACGACCAGGCCAAATGAGGCCGCGGTCGCGTCGGCGCGCAGGATTTCGCCGGTTTTGCGCAGCAGGACGGTACCTCCCGACAGGACGGACAGGATGTTTGACTCATCGCTCGAAATGTCCTCTGACTCGGGGATCTCCCCGCCACGCATCCGGTGCTGCGAGACGCGAAACGCCGCCACGGAGACGGATCCGACCAAGAGTCCGAGGAGTGCGGCGAGGATGGCTTGCCACGGAATGTCCACAACCGACACTGTAGGGCCAAATCCGCTTCATTTCTGCCCCTATCCCGAAACAGGATTTCTGTTACCTAGGCGGCAACCTTGCGTTAACCTCAACATGGTCGACTGATTCTTCGGTACCGAAACGCAAACAAGGAGTAGGCACATGCGTGCAATTTTCCGCCAGGAACTCGAGCAGCTCGGCGATCACCTGATCGAGATGAGTCGCCTGGTTGCGAGCGCTGTCGATGCGGCGGCGAAATCCCTCAAGACCGCTGACCTAGGGCTCGCCGAGAAAGTCGTCGATGATGACGAAAAGATCAATGAGCTCGAGCGCACCGTCGACGATTTGTGCATCTCCCTGCTCGCCCGCCAGCAGCCGGTCGCTACCGATCTGCGGATCGTCGTCACGGGCCTCATGATGTCGACGACGCTGGAGCGCATGGGCGATCTCGCCCGCCACGTCGCCTATGTCGCGCGCGGCCGCTACCCGCGCACCGCGTGCAGCGACGAGCTGGCCCGACTCGTCAACAAGATGGGTGACCAGGCCTCGACGATGGCGAAGCTCGTCATGACGCTCATGGAGTCGCGTGATCTGGCCGAAGCCGCCCGCATCGAGTCGGAAGACGATCGCCTCGATTCGCTGCACCGTGAGGTCTTCACGCGCGTGCTGAACCCCGAGTACGAGATGGAACGCCAGGAACTGATCGACGCTATCCTGCTTGCCCGGTTCCTCGAGCGCTTCGGTGACCACTGTGTGTCCCTCGCACGCCGCACCTCCTTCCTCGTCACCGGCGACTTGTCCAACTCGGTCGCGCTGCCGCTGGAGGAAGATGCCAGCGACCCGCACGCGCGCTAACGCGCAGCGACATAGCCCAAAGGCCGGACGATTGCTCGTCCGGCCTTTGGCGTGTGAGGCGTTACTTGCCCTGGTTGGCAACCGCCTGGATCGCGGCTGCCGCAGCGTCCGCGTCGAGGTAGGTGCCGCCCTGCTTGACGGGCTTGAGGTCCTCTTCGAGCTCGTATACCAGCGGGATACCCGTCGGAATGTTGAGTCCGGCGATGTCCTCATCGGAGATTCCATCGAGGTGCTTCACGATCGCGCGCAACGAGTTGCCGTGCGCGGCCACGAGAACGGTCTTACCCGACTTCAGGTCGGGAACGATCGCATCCTCCCAGTACGGCAGCATGCGCTCGAGGACGTCCTTCAGGCATTCGCTCTGCGAGATCGGTTCACCGGCGTAGCGGGGATCCGCGTCCTGGGAGAACTCGGAGCCGATCTCGATCGGCGGCGGCGGGGTGTCGTAGGAGCGTCGCCACTCCATGAACTTCTCCTCACCGTACTCGTCGCGGATCGCCTTCTTGTCCTTGCCCTGCAGGGCTCCGTAGTGACGCTCGTTCAGGCGCCAGTGCCGCTTGACCGGAATCCAGTGGCGGTCGGCCTTATCGAGCGCGAGATTTGCGGTGGAAATCGCGCGGCGCAGCAGCGACGTGTGGAGAACATCGGGAAGAATTCCTTCTTCCTTCAGCAGTTCACCACCGCGCTTTGCTTCCGCCTCGCCCTGCTCCGAAAGGGGCACATCGACCCATCCGGTGAAAAGGTTTTTCGCGTTCCATTCGCTCTGGCCATGCCGAAGCAGTACCAGTGTGTAAGTCATGAGATTATCTCCCGTTTCTGTAGGTGACTCACGTGGAATTAGGACGTGGCCTGCAGATACTTCTCGCGAATATCGGCGGGAATCCGACCGCGGTCGGAAACCTCGAAGCCCTGCTTGAGCGCCCAGGCGCGGATCTTTGCCGCATCCGAGGGACCACGATCAGCACTGGAGCGGCGCGAAGCACGCTGTCCGGGACGGCGGCGGGCCTTCGCAACCCACGGTTCGAGCGAATCGCGCAGCTTCTTTGCATTGTATTCGTTCAGATCGATCTCGTAGACCACACCATCGAGGCCAAAGCTCACGGATTCAACCGCTTCGCTGCCATCGATGTCATCAACAAGCACAATATGGACTTTCTGAGCCATGAGTTCTCCTTCGTCGACTTCATACACTCATTGTTCAGTGTATTGCCATGCGAGATAACAGCACAAGAAAAGATGAATACTGGATTTTATTCTCGACTCGTGGACTCCGTTGTGTCCGAATTGCCGACCTCATTGGCCGGCTGCGAATCGTATTCCGATTCCATTTGTGCCAGAAGCCGCCGCTCTCTGCGATCAGCTTGAAAGATCAATCGCATGACGAAGAAAAAGAGCACCCCGACGGCTACCGGAGGGAAGATCGCGATGAGGTAGTCCATGCCTCTAGGGTACCCGCTCATGCTTGGGACCTTAGCCGCGGCTTTTGAGCCCTCCACTATTCGGGAATCACGGAGCCTGCGACGCGGTGATGGGTTCAGCCGCGCCCGATGACCTTCTGCTTATGGGAGGGGAAATAGCCGCGCTCGAATTGGTAGGAGAGGAGGTCCCCACTCGTGGTCTTGGCGACGATCGCATTTCCACCCATGAGCCCGGGTACGGACATGATGGTCCGGAAGTTCCCTCAGCCCCAGCCGATCTGCGTGCGGTTGGTCAGCTGCCAGTTGGCGTTGTTCGTCCAGCGGTAGAGCTCACCACCGGGCGCGATCGCCGCGAGATGCGGTCGGCACCAGCCGGGGCTGCAGGTATTGAGCGGGAAGACTTTATGGCCACCGAAACCGACCCCGATGACGCGCCCGCCTTCGTAGCCGCCGCCGAACTTGCCACGGTAGACCATGACTTTCCCGTTCTTATGGACAGCAAGAACGTCCATGACGCCGTCAGCGTCTCAGTCCGTCTGGTGGTGTGTGGTGAAGCCACCCCAGCCCCATCCGATCTGTGTGCGGCCACCGAGGCTCGAACTGTGCCCGCGGTAGTTCCACAGGTCGCCGTGCCGATCGATGCTCACGACGTCCCCCTGACCGGGCGCCCAGAGTCCGCCGGCGGGCGGTAGGTCTCCGCTAGACCCCGTTCAATGATGGCCGAGACGTTATAGAAATGGCCCTGGTTCGCAACGGTCACGATCTTCGCATTGGTGAAGCCGGCGCGCCGATAGGTAGCAACGCCGCGCTGAGAGGCAACCTTCGCCGACCAGTCCTTGGGAATGGTGGCACCGGTGAACCAGGACTGTCGGTGCGCCATGAGCTCCTTGGTGATGAGCTCGGCTCCCCCGGACCAGCCGGTCAGCCACACCTGGGAGTAGTCCAGGCCGTGCCGAATGATGGCAGCATCGACGAGGTTGCGAGCGTAGGCACCCTTTTCCCGGTCATCCCACCAGTTATGGAGCCGGTGCATGCCAGGATCTCCCGGAGTGTGGGGAGCGATCAGCACGAGGTTGCGCTTGGCCGCCGAGTCGCGGATCCGGCCTATGAAGGCCACATCCTTATACCGGAAGTTCGAGGCCTTGGTGGTCTTCAGCGTCCTGGCTGTGGCGACCGCCGCGGTGTCGGCCGTAGCGGCCGGCTCGCTTGCTGCCGCTGCCCCCATAGGCAATGCGAGAAGGCCCGCCATTGCTCCAATTGCTAGCCGACGAATGGTTGTCCAGGCGTTCGCTACCGCACTTATGATTCACTCTCCCCGTCGAGCCCATAAACAACCGTGGGGCCACGATGACGGTGTCCAACACCTGCTGCATTTCGATATTAGTCAATTTTGATGGATGTCGATAAAAAAATCCCGCACTCTGGTCGCGCGGGCCCGGATCGCGGCATAGAAAAATCGGCTCTAGTTGAGTCCCTCATAGTGGTGTAGCGGGGTGGTCGTGCTGGACAGCAGGGCGGTCACCGCGTGATCCTCGAGTTCATCTTCTACAACTCACT
>NZ_MQVR01000100.1 GCF_001907295.1 Bowdeniella nasicola | reverse complement strand
CCTGGGCTTCCGGAACCTGACCCACTACATCGCCCGCAGCCTCCTCGAGGCCGGCGGATTCAAACCCCGACTACACCCTCGATTGTGAAGAGCCCATTAACGGGCTGATCGTGACAAAGCTCAGAGCAAATGCTCTGATCACCACGCTGGCCATGAATATGGTGCTACAAGGCGGCCTGCTTGCGATCACGGGCGGAACGACGATTACCAACCTCCCTGACTCGTACAAGTGGGTCAGTCAAGGTCAGATTGGCGGTTTCCCAGTCCTTCCGTTCGTCCTCATCATTGCGTTCGTCATCTTCCACCTCATCTGGACCCGCACGTCCTTCGGTCGCGCGCTGTTCGCGGTGGGCGGCAACTACCGCGGTGCCTACATTGCCGGTATCAGCGTCGACAAAGTGAAAATCTGGGCCTACGTCGTCTCCGGTCTGCTCTCCGGCTTCGCGGGTTGGCTCCTTTCCGGATACATGGGCGCAGTCACGTCATCGTTCGGCACGACGTACGAGATGCAGGTCATCGCGGCCGCGGTCATCGGAGGCGTCAGCCTGACGGGTGGTAAGGGCTCCATGTTAGGTGTTCTCGCCGGCACCCTTCTACTCACGGTCATTCAGGTTGGCCTCGCGATTCTAGGAATCCAGTCCACTCTCATTACTCTGGCGGGTGGCCTGATGATCTTCGCCGCCGTATTGATCGACGCCTTGCGAAACTTGTACAATAACCGAAGCTAGGCTGACGATTTGAATTCGCAACTGAAGGTGCGGGATCGGCGAGATAGAAACCGACCCGCACCTTCGTTCAATACAGTCCCGCCAGCCAGTTCAATCGAATTACCCTGCGTGGAGCGTAAGTTGACCAAAAAGTACCCCGGGATCAAACGAAGCACTCGCCGCCTGGTTTACGGATTCCTTCGACAGCAACCGCAAGCGACTCGAAACGACGTTGCGGCGGCGCTCACGCTCTCGATCCCAACCGTCTCGAAATACCTCGCGCACCTGACTGAAACTGGGCTAGCAGAAGAAAAATCAAAACTCACACCCGGTGAAGTCGGAGGTCGCGCACCTTCGACCTATGCCGCCATCGCGGATGCTCGTATCGCGATCGGTGTGAGCATTACGCGTCGATCTATCACAACGGTCGCTGTCAATCTTCACGGCAGACTGCTCGCCTCGCATCGCTTCCCCATGGCCTTTAAGAGGAGCGATAAGCACGCGCAAGCAGTCGGGGAGCAAGTACGCAAACTCATTACCGAAGCCAAGATCGAAGACGAAGCGCTCCTCGGAATTGGCATCGCGATGCCCGGCCTGGTAGACACCGCAACTGGCACCGTTGTCTACGGACGCGTCATCGATAACGAGGGATTTACGGCAGAGCATTTTCGTCCTCACCTTCCCGCCGATGCCGTCATTCTTCACGACTCCTACGCCGGCGGCCTAGCGGAAGCCTGGGCATGGGGAAACCTCGACAATGCTTTCCACATCAGCCTCAACGAGTCTGTAGGTGGATCCGTCATCTTCCACAATGAGGTATTCCGTCTCGAAGATGGCTACCCAGGTGAAGTCGGGCATATCACCGTAGATCCGGGGGGTGAACAGTGCTACTGCGGCATGTCAGGCTGTGTCGAGACGGTTTGTTCATCAACCAAGCTACTCGACGCCGGCGCCCAGACGATGGAAGAGTTTTTCGCGATTCTAGAGCGAGACACCAAAGCGGCTAAGGCATGGGACACCTACACCGACTTTCTGGCGATCACGATCCGCAATATCCGAGCACTATTCGGCGGTGAAGTGATCCTGGGTGGCGAGGTAGGAGCACATATGGGCCCCTACCTGCGCGACGTGTGGGTGAAGGTCGAGAATATGGCGCTCTTTGGAGAGCACGTAAAGGATTACGTCAAGCTAAGCAAGCAAGAGCGGCACCCGGTTGCCGCGGGTGCCGCCTTGCACTTTATCCAGGAATTCTTGCAGGATCCCGGACCTCAGGAGGACTAAAGCTCCTGCTGGAAGGCCGCGAGTGTATGCATCTGCTCACGAGTTGCCGGGTAGAGCGAGCGATAGAGCTCGTAGAGCTTGCTGTAGCGCTCATGGTTTTCCGGATTCGGTTCGAGAGTGCGCACTGGCGGATTCCAATCTTTAGCTTCGATTGGTTTGATGGCGCATGCGGCGAGCCAGGCCATGCCGAAGGCTGCACCGATCGTGTGCGTCGGAATCACCTGCGGGCGGCCGGTGACATCCGAGACGATCTGCGTCCACACGTCACCCTGAGTACCGCCACCGACGGCGACGATCCGATCGATCTGACCGCCGACTGCCTCGATCGCCTCAATGTTGTGGCGCACCCCCATCGCGGTCGCCTCGAGCGCCGCACGGTACAGGTCGCCACGCGTGTGATCGATCGTCAATCCCACGATGAGTCCGCGCGCATCGGCGTCCAAAATTGGTGTACGCTCGCCGGCAAAATACGGCAGCATGACTAGTCCACGAGCACCAAGGCCGGACCTGGCAGCCTCTTGTACTAGCTCGCCGTAGTCCGCTCCCCCGAAAAGCTCACGTAGCCACCCCGTGATTGCACCCGAGGTGGCCATACCTCCGGCAACATTCCGGGTCTTAGCGAGAGCACCTACAGTGCCCCACATTTCTTTCGACCTGACGACCGACTCAACAGTGTTCACGAAGAACATCGTTGTGCCGTACATGAGCATGAGGTCTCCGACGTTGTGCGCATCGACGGATAACGCCTCGGACCATGCGTCGATCGTTCCCGCAACGACCGGGATTCCCTCGGGCAGCCCGGTCTGAGCTGCCGCATCCGATGTCACCGTGCCGATGACGTCCCCGGCCCAGAACAGCTCGGGTAGTTCGATCGACGGCGCGATCTTCTGGACCCACGGTTCGTACCAGGTGAGCGCTTCGGTGTCGTACAGCGGCGTGCACTGGGATGCTGACTGGTGATCGAGTGTGTAGGAGCCAGTCAGATTCCATACGAGGAAAGACGCCGGCATGAAGAATCGACTTGCTTGCACATAAACCTCTGGCTCATTCTCTTTTACCCACGCGAACTTCGGTCCCGCCGCCTGAGATGACAGGACGGAACCACCGCGTTGGAGAATTGCATCTTCTCCCCCAAGTTCGTCAGTGAGCCTCTCGACCTGTTTCATTGCTCGCGTGTCGACGCCGTAGAGAATTGCTGGGCGGACGGGTACACCAGCTGCATCGGCAAGCGCTACGCAAGGTCCCATGCCCGAGACGCCGATGGCGACGATTTCAACGTCTGGTTGGCTCTGGCGAAGCTCCGCCAAAACATCGCATAGCTCCCTCCACCAGACGTTGGCGTCCATTTCCACGTGTCCGGCGCGAGGCCGCTGAACATCGTGTGGCCGTTGCGCAACGGCAAGGATTTCACCATCTAGCGACGCGAGAACGCCTTTACTACTCGACGTCCCGACGTCGAATCCAAATACTGCCTGGACCATGATCCATCCACTTCATTGTCGAATTTCAGTTGGCACAACCAGTATATAAAGCTTCTTTACAAACTGGAACCCCTACCCTACCGCAGGTAATGGACGTCCTGGTGGCTCATCTTCTCCGAATCGCGCATGAACGCGTCGACGGCTTCCAGCGTGTGCGAATTGTCGATTATGCGTTCGGCGATCCTGACGCTCATCGTGAAATCCGGGACGCCGCGGGCGCCGAGCGTGCCGACGATATCAGGGTTGCGCAGCGACGCAGCGAAGGTCCGCACGCCGGTGCCCTTGAGGATGTCGACCATCGTCGTGATCGTGCTGACGGGATCCTGACCGAGGTCCTCAAGACGGCCGGCATAGGGCGCGATGCCCCAGCAACCGAGTTCCTTCGCGGCCATTGCCTGCGTCGGGTGGTAGGCTGCGGTCAGCAGCGTCGGGATGCCGCGCGAGTGCAGTTCGGTGACGACCTCATAGCCTTCCCTTGAGGCGGGCACCTTCACGATGATGTTCCGGCCGAGGTTCGCGATCTCCAGACCCGATTCGAGTAGTTCGCCGGGGCTATAGCCGATTGCTTGGAAGAAGATGTGCTCGAAGGGGAGCTTGCAGAACTCTTCATACAAGCCCGGGATCGCGTCCTGCCCGAGGTTGGAGCGGGCGAGAATCGTCGGGTTCGTGGTGATCCCCTTGAAGAGGCCGGTTCGCACGAGTTCTTTGGCTTTGTCGACGTCAGCGGTATCGAGCATCAGCATGGGACGGAACGCTCCTTTGAAAAGATCCGGTGTCGCCAGTCTATCGGCGGGAGCTTTCACTCAAGGTAGGACCAGGGTCTGGTTCACGGGGTAGGAAGCGGCACATTAGCGGCGCTATCGACGATTGTGTCCAGCAGTTCGCTGATGCCCGGGATGCGTTTCGAGGAGTCCATGATGACGGCACTGACCCGGCGGATGCGGTGGGGCGTGACGCGCCGGAAGACGACATCGGAGTCGACGTGCGCGGCCGCGATCATGAGGTGGGTCAGCTGGCAGACACCGAGACCCACGCCGACGAGTTTTTGCAGCGCGATGTAGTCGTCGGTGTCGAGTTTGATGTCAGGCACGAAGCCCGCGTCGGCTGCCGCGGTGAGCAACCCCCGCCGGCATTCGGGACAGCCCGCAATCCAGCGTTCCGACGCCAGTGAGGACATCGGGATCTCATCTGTGTCTGCCGCGGCGTGGCCCCGATGAACGGCGAGGTAGACATCCTCGTCCATGATCGTGCGCCAGATTTCGTCCGGCTCGGGCTTTGGCCCTGCATCCCCCTCGGTGAAGTAGTGCCCGACGATCGCCGCATCGATTTCCCCCTTGCGTAGCTCTCGCATCGCCTGCGTCGCGTTCATTTCGAACAGTCGGACAGTCAGACCCGGATGGTCCTGGCGAAGCTGCTGCAGGGCGACGGGCACGATCGTCGCTGCGGCGCTCGGGAAGGACGCGAGCCGAATCTCCCCCGTTCGCAGCCCCGCGATGAGTTCAAGCTCGATTCGGGCCCGTTCGACCGATCCGAGGACGTCTTCGCCGTGACGGCGAATGACCTCTCCTGCTTCGGTCAGCACCGAGGTGCGCCCGATGCGCCGAATGAGCGGGGTACGCAGCTTGCGTTCGAGCTGCTGGAGTTGTTGGGTGACCGCGGGCTGGGAGTAGCCGAGTTCGCGCGCCGCGCCGGAAAGCGAACCCGTACGATGAATGGCATCAATGAGGAGGAAACTGCGGATCTCCAGCATGTGCCAATCATAAGTGTCCCTTATAGGTAAGCCAAGCATCCGGGCATTGTCCTTATTGTTTGTCTTCGAGATGATGGAGGGCGGAGGTCACCATAGTGAAGCATTCAGAACGCCAGGCGTGCCGCAAGTGGGCAATCGACGCCATCAAAACGATGAACGAAGCGATGGGCGATACCTCGACCCCACTGCACGAATTCCCCGTCCCGAAAGAATGGGGCGTCAAAGTCATCTTGAAGGACGAATCGGTCCTGGCCTCCGGCTCTCTGAAGCACCGTCTCGCCGCCAGCCTCATCTCCTTTGGCATCTGTAACGGCGACATCACTCAACACAGCACGCTCGTCGACGCATCCAGTGGTTCGACCGCTGTGTCCGAAGCCTTCTATGCAAAGGCCCTCGGCCTGCCGTTCGTCGCGGTCGTCCCGAGCTGTACCTCGCCAAAGAAGCTCCAGATCATCGAAGAGTCGGGCGGCAAGTGCTACCTGTGCGAGCCCGGCGAATCGATCTACAACAAGGCCGCCGAACTCGGAGCCCAGGACAACTGGGTCTACCTCGACCAGTTCACGAACGCGAGCCTGCGCACCAACTGGCGCTCGGATAACCTCGCGAGCGCGCTCTTCCAACAGCTTGCCGCCACGAGCCACGAAATCCCCGCATGGGTCATCGTCGGCGCCGGCACCGGTGGCACCGCGTCGACGATCGCGCGCTACTCCCGCTACCACGGGCTCGACACCCAACTGTGCGTCGTCGATCCCGAGGGCTCGGCCTACTACGAGGCGTGGAAGACGAACTCCCGCGAAATCACCGGCCCCGGCTCGCGCATCGAGGGTATCGGCCGTCCCCGTGTGGAACCGTCCTTCATCCCGAGCATTGTTGATGAAGTCCTTCCGATCCCCGACCGTGCCTCGGTCGCGGGTATGGTCGCGATGCGCGACCGCGGCTTCGACGTCGGCGCCTCCACCGGGACGAACATCATCGGCACGCTTGCGATCGCCTACACGATGTACAAAAACGGCATCTCCGGCACCATCGCGAGCATCATCTGCGACCGCTCGGACCGCTACCAGGACAGCTATTGCAGCAATGAGTGGCTGGATGAGAGTGGCCTTGCCCCGTGCGAATACCTCGACGAACTCAATGCCTGGCTCGACGGCGGCGAGATGCCGTCGTGGGTCCCCGTCCCCGAGGTCAACTAGGACGCGACATGTCGAGGAGCGGATGAATCGGTCACGTATCGCTTCCGACAGTGCAACGACCGATTCAAGGATCGTGTTTTCGATGATTGACTGCTCCAGATCGAGTTGAAAGATGACATCATGTTGGGGTGACGATGGAACTGAAAGTTCCTAACCAACCTGCAACGGCGTCCTCATGATCTTTGGCCGCTTTTTCAAGAACAAGAACCAGAACAAGCCTGACTGGATCGCCCCGAGTTTGGTGGAGAGTTCATAGCGGTACGTCAGCCACCACTGGCCGACTGGTTTCAGTGTAGTAGTGTTCCTCGAACTGCG
>NZ_MQVR01000010.1 GCF_001907295.1 Bowdeniella nasicola | reverse complement strand
CCCGAAGGCCTACCCGGCAAAGATTTATCGAACATAGTCATGATAATCACCGTTCCTTCCGACACGGCTTACACAAACTATTTGACACCCCCAGGATCACGCGGTGACCGCCCTGCTGTCCAGCACGACCACCCCGCTACACCACTATGAGGGACTCAACTCAGGGTCTTTTGACGGGGTCATCCCATACGACGTGAACCTCGCATCTTGAATCCACGAGGCGAGAGCTGACTTCGAGATACCGAGATCTTTACACACGGTTTTCTGCGTGAGGCCGGACTCCACGAGCGCGACAGCATCTCGCTTGAACTCCTCACTGTACTTCGATGGCATGCTCATCATCCTTTCAGTATCGATCTTCAGATCGAGACAGTCTTGGACTCAAGCAAACCGACAGCAGACCCAACAGGCTTGGACCAGCTCACCGAACTCCTGGTCGACCTCGACGACCTCTACAACAAGTGCGAACCAGCCGAACGGCGCATCCTCAACCGCGCCCTGTTCACCCGCATCACCATCGACGACGAAGAAAACGCCACCTACACTCCCGAGCAGACCACAGCCAGCGTCCTCGCCCACACCAGCATCGATGCCCCGGTCCACGTCACCGCAGAAACAAAACTGCCCCGCCATCAGGCGGGGCAAGTTTCGATTTTCTCATCTTACGTGGAGCTAAGGGGATTCGAACCCCTGACCTCTTCCATGCCATGGAAGCGCGCTACCAACTGCGCCATAGCCCCGTTGAGCGAGTTCTACTCTACCGACCGCCCGCAACGGATACAAATCCGCTAGCCGTGTCCTATCTCACCCGGCTGACACGTTGTGTGCGCGCAGCCGCCAGCCCGTAGCTCCAGCTTCAATTTCGGCCCAATGGCAGTTGTCGAGGCCCCGCAAAACCGGCTGCTCGAGGTCCGCGATACCGAGGATGGCGCGAAGCGTTTGGGTGATCGCCGAACCGTGAGAGACCACGACGAGGGTGTGGCCGCTCTCCCCCGCTTCGATGTATTCGCGCACGGCTTCGGACATGCGCTGGCCGACGAGGGTTTTTTCCTCGATCCCAAGACCTGCGGGCGTGCCACCGGCGCGCCAGTGAGCATAGGCCTCCGGATAGCGTTCACGCAGTTCGTCGCCGCCGAGGCCCTCGAACTGGCCGAAGGCTCGTTCACGCATGCGTTCGTCCGTCGCGACCTCTACTCCGAGTTCGCCGGCGCAGCACTGGGCGGTCACGAACGCGCGCGACAGGTCGGAAGAGACGATCGTGGCAGGGCGGCCTACGAGGTAGCTCGCTAGGGCGGCTCCGGCCGCTTTGGCCTGAGCGAGGCCGTCGTCGTTCAGTTCGATGTCGACATGACCTTGGACGCGCCCGAGGCGGTTGTAATCCGTTTGACCGTGCCGAAGAAAAATGACGCGGTCAACGCTCACGCCTCGTTCTCCTCCACAATCCCACGAGCCTCGTCCGGCAGGGGGACGATGGGGCAGTCATGCCAGAGGCGTTCGAGAGCGTAGAAATCGCGCTCTTCCGCGTGCTGGACGTGCACGACGATCGCACCGAAGTCGGCGAGCACCCACCGCGCGTTCTGGTAGCCCTCCATGCGCTGCACAGGGGCGCCGGCTTCCTTCATCTTCAGCTGGACTTCGTCGACGATCGCTTGGACTTGGCGTTCGTTCGATCCCGTAGCGATCACGAAGACGTCGGTGAGGGCGAGACGCTCAGAGACGTCCAGGGCGACGAGCGTGCTCGCCTGTTTGCTGGCCGCAGCAGTCGCGGCGATGACGGCTAGATCGCGGGATTCTTGTGGAGCGGGCACTACTCTCCTGGTGGGTTGAGGGCGGAAATAACCTGGTCGGTCAGGGGGTTCGCGGCGGCGGTCGGCTGCACCTGCTGCACGGCGAAGTAAACGATCACAGCCAAGACGATCACGGCGATGATAACGAGCACGATCTGGATCCAGCGGCGGCTCGGCTCCGGTGAGCTGGTCGACTCGGCATCATCCAGCGGAAAGCCGGCATGTTCGGGCGCTCCCTTGGCCGCGCGCAGGTCTCGACGGCTCAGGGTCAGCTGTTTCTCGTCTTCTTCGTCAGCTTCGGCTGCCTGCTCCTCGGGCTTCGCCGCGGCAAACATCGACACGCGCTCGGGCTCTTCAGGAGCAGGCTCGTCGTCGCTTACCGGCTCGTCGGCGGGTTCTTCGACAGCCTCTTCGACAGGCTCCGATTTTGGCTCCGGCGGCGGCAACTCGATGCCGAGCGAGGAGGTCGAGGTTGCCGGTTCGTACTGTTCGGGACGCAGCGTTTTGATCTCGCCAGTGGCGTGGTCCACGATCCGCACGCCCTGCGCCGTCGAGGGCGGGGCAATCGTGCGGTGTTTGGGTCCGCGCACGACCCGGCCCGCTTGCTCGTCTTCATCGAGACGATCGGCGAGGGCATCGCGCAGCGAGCGGCGCGTCGGCTCCGCTTCACCCTCCGCACGCGGCGGGCGGGGCGGGGTCAGTTCGCCGTCGATATCGCCATCAAGGGTGAAGGCTTCGGTCAGCGTCAGCTCGCCGGTCGCGATCGCCTTCCGGCGGGCTTCTTCTTCGGCTTCCCGCTGTCGGATCTCACGCCGGGTCAGCGGTTTGTTGGCCTGCTCGGTCTCCCACTGGCGGCGTAGTTCGCGTCGTGTCAAAGGGGTCTGGTCACTCATGGTAATCCGCCCGCCTGGCAGGTCGGCGCGTGTACAGCCCGTACTTCCCGATGTATTGCACGACGCCGTCGGGCACGAGGTACCACACGGGCATGCCGGCGGCGGTGCGGCGGCGGCAGTCCGTCGAGGAGATCGCCATCGCGGGCACCTCGAGAAACGAGACGCCCGCTTCGGGCAGGCCCGAATCATCGAGCTCGTGTCCGGGCCGCGTCACTCCGACGAAGTGCGCGAGACCGAACAGTTCGTCGACGTCCTTCCACGACAGGATCTGGGATAGTGCGTCGGCGCCGGTGATGAAGAACAACTCGGCGTCAGGATAGAGCTTCCTAAGGTCCCGCAACGTGTCGATCGTGTAGGTCGTGCCCTCGCGGTCGATATCGACCCGAGAGACCGTGAATCGCGGGTTGGAGGCCGTCGCGATCACCGTCATGAGGTAGCGGTGTTCGGGCGCGGTGACGTCGCGGTCGAGTTTGAAGGGCTGCGCCCCGGTCGGAACGAAGATGACTTCGTCCAGGTCGAAGGTGTCTTGGACTTCGCTCGCGGCGACGAGGTGGCCGTGATGGATGGGATCAAAAGTACCGCCCATCACGCCGATGCGCAGCCGAGGCTTCGGCTGCGCGGTCGTTGAGGGTGAAGTGATGTCGGCGTTCATGACCGCTAGTGGCGCGTCCACACACTCCGGAACGCATAGGCAGTCAGCAGCAGCACCATCAGGATCGAGAACGCGATGACGCCGTACATCATGGGATGCATCGGGAGGTGAGCCGGGGTGAGGTCCGGATTCTCAGCAGAGAGCTTGACAAGGGAACTGGTCATCGTTTATCTCCAGGAGTTTTTCCAACGCGTCTGCCCTCTAGTGTGGCATGAATTGACGCGATCATGCCAGATGGTGCCACGGCCCGCCAGCGCTACAGCTCGACGCACGTGGCGTCCGCGAGGAGCTGATCGCGGATAGCGGGCGACAGTCGGCCTGCCACGGGTTCTTTTACCGATGCCGCGGCCGTGGCGACGAGCGCCGGGAGGTCGGCTGGCGTCAGCAGGGTCTCGGCGAGAGTTTCCACCTTGATCTGCTCGTGTCCGGGGACGCCCGGGAGTCGCTCGGCAAGAATGGCTAGCGCTGCGGCGACGAGGGCGTCCCCGGCGCCGACGGTCTTTCCCGTCAGCTCATAGGGCAGTTGGGCGTGGACACGGCGGCGGTCTGGCGTGTGCCATTGCAGCACGGCACCGCCCAGCGAGAGGAGGATGAGGCCGGCCCCGAGCCCCCACAACGTCGAGATGCCCTCGCCGATGGTGTCCGCCCCCGGTCGCCGCGAGCAGTTCGTGCTCGTTGGGTTTCAGGACGTGAGCGCCTGCGGCTGCTGCGGCCAGTAGGTAGTCCCCTGACGTGTCGACCTCGACGATATGGCCGGCCTCGCGTGCACGCGCGATCAAGAACGAGTACGCCTCGATTGGGGTGCCAGGAGGATTTGAGCCGTTGAGTGAGAGCACCGCGCGGGTGCCGAAGCTCTCGAGGAGATCGAGCGTTGCCTCGATGAGGGATTCGACGTCGGCGGCGCTCACGTGTGGGCCGGCCTCATTGAAGGATGTCGAACCCGTTTGGTCGATGACCGAGACCGTCGAGCGTAGTGGCGCATCGATCAGGGTGAAGTAGGCCTCGACGTTGCCGACGCCAGCGAGGAACTCTTGGGCGCGCGGTCCACCGACGAACCCGCCGACGGACGCCTCGATGCCAAGATCGGCCAGGACGCGGGCCGTGTTGAGGCCCTTGCCTCCCGAGATCCGCGTAACGTCGGTGACGCGATTGGCCTCCCCGAGCTCGATTCGCGGCAGGCGGTAGGTCGTGTCGAACGTTGGGTTCGGCGCGACGATGTGGATCGGGCTGCGCACGCATGCTCCTCGAGTCGATAGCGTCTGCGTCTATCATGCCCGCTGGCACCGACACAGCCTTAGGTGAGCAAGGCACCGATCGCGATGAGGCTCGGGATCGCGAGGAGTGTCGTGAGGAGGACAGCGCCCTTCGCGATCCGCTCCCCCGCGCCCGAACGGCTCGCCGCGATATACGCGTTTTGAGCGGTCGGCAGACCCGCCATGACGACGACCGCGAACAGCTCAAAACCGGAAAGTGAGAACGCGAAACGCGCAATCACAAAGGCAGCGAGCGGCTGGCCGACGAGCTTCGCGATCGTGGCGAGTGCAATGGGGGTGATTGCGCCCGAAAGCTGCCACGTCTCGCGCGGGACGAGCGAGATCCCGAAGGACAGCAGGATGCCGGGCACGGCCGCGCCCGCGACGAGTCGGATCGGGCCGAGGACCTGGGTGGGTAAGCTCACGCCGGTCGCCGAGATGAGGATGCCGAAGGCGGCCGCATAGACGATGGGATTACGGGCGATGGTGCGCAGCACACGACCCGGGGAGATCCGCGCGCCGCTTGCCGCAAGGTCCGATAGGACGAAGAACAGGGGCGTGAAAAAGCCGACCTGAAACAGTAGGACCGGGATGACGTGCAGTGAGGACCCGAGGATGTAGTGCGCGAGCGGCAGGCCGAGATAGCCGGCGTTGGCGAGCGAGGACGACATCGCGGTGAGCATGAGGTCGCCGCCGCGTAAGGCGAGCCACCAGCGCGCGACGAGCGCGACCAGCGTCGCGGTCGCGGCCGCTGAGAGGGCCGCGACCGCGAAGGGCACTCCGATAACGGCTCGTAGATCGGCTTCGATAAGTGCGAGGAAGATGAGCGAGGGAACGCACACGTAGTAGACGAGCTGGGTGAAAACCTTTTCGGCATCGTCGCCAAACAGATTCGTGCGGCCGGCGAGATATCCGATGCCGATGACGATCCAAATGACCGCGAGGCCCTGCACGACGGCGATCATGTGCCCACCCCCACGATCGCGGCGATCAGCACGAAGCTCGGGATGATGAGGACGGTCGTCGCAAGGACGGTGCCGCGTGCGAGGTAGTCGCCCTGCCCGACGCGGAACGCCACGAGGTAGGCGTTTTGGGCCGTCGGCAATCCGGACATGAGCGTCATCGCGAACAGGTCGAGGCCCGAGGCCCCGAAGAGAAATCGCGCGCACAGGTAGCCAAGGACGGGCTGAACGATAAGTTTGACGCTGGTCGCGACCGAGATCGCGAGCGCCGCCAGGCGGAATGCGGCCGGGTGCTCCCCCACGAACGACAGGCCGAAGGCGATGAGGATGCACGGGACGGCGGCGCCGCCGAGGATTTCGATCGGGGCGATGACGAGCTGCGGGAGCGTGATGCCGGTGACGGAGACGGCACCGCCGACGATGGCGGACCAGAGCAGCGGGTTCTTGCCGATCATCGCACCGACCGAGCGCACGCTCGGTCGGTGCCCGACGGCGAGCACGTCGGCGGCGATGAATAGCGCGGGCGTGAGGATCCCCATCTGGAACAAGATGACCGGAGCGACGTGGGCTGCGGAGCCGAGGATGTACTGCGCGAGCGGCACTCCCAGGTAGGCGGCGTTGGCAAGGCTCGAACCCATCGTCCCGATGAGGGTGCATGCCGGGGACAGCCGCAGGACGAAGCGACCGAGGAGCCAGAAGATGAGTGCGGCGAGGCTGGCGGAGATCCCGGCGACCGCGAGCGGTGTGCCAAGCAGCTCCGCGATATTGGCGCGGGCGAGGGTGAGAAAGACGAGCGCGGGGAGCCCCAGGGTGTAGACGAGGCGATTGAGGGGATCTTTTGCTTCGGGGCCGACAATGCCCGTGGCGCCGAGGATCCACCCCAGCGCGATGACGGCCCAGATGACGCCCAGGCCGGATAACACAGCGCTCATGCGTCGATGGTGTCACAGCTCAACAGGTGATCGCTTATGATCGAAAACGATTGAAATACTCTCTCGCGAGGATGCTTGCATGACCCACGCCGATCCTGACCACGTGTACACCGCTGCCCTGGCTCCGACCACGGACGGTGGCCGGTTGACCCTCCCGATCGAGGAGGACATGGACGACGAAATCCGCGCCCTCGTCGCGCGTTTGCAGCCTGATGCCGTGCGAAACTCCGACGGGACCGAGCTGCCCGAGATCGCGGCCGAGCTCGTCGAGAAGGTGTATTCGACGTACTTCCCCGCGCGCGGGGATCAGGAGTTCGCGCTCGCGCACCCCGACACGCTCACGCACATGTTCCTCATGACGGCGCCCGCGACGGCCCTCGGTGAGGAACCGCTCACAATTCGGCTGATTGAGGGCTATTTCCTGGATCAGCTCCGACCGGATACGAGCGAGGCAGCGACGCGCTACCTCCAGGTCATCGACCGGACGACCGGCGACGAGGTCGACGCTCGCGGCTGGGAGCTCACCGGCGAAGGGCACGACGCCGAGGTCCGAATCGTCTCGCCCACCCCGTTCCACGTGTACACGGTGGCGTTCCTTGCCGAGCAGGTGTGGGACTCGACGCAGATGTACAACTACCTGACCAACGATTGGCACCTGGATCCGAGCCGCCAGAAGGTGCGGCCCTATGAGGTCCGCAAGCCAGTCGTGTGGGACTACATGAAGCGGGCGATTGCGCAGTGGTGCAAGGAGCATCCCGAGGTCGATGTCGTGCGGTTTACGACGTTCTTCCACCACTTCACGCTCGTGTTCAACACCGAGGGCGTAGAAAAGTTCGTCGACTGGTTCGGCTATTCCGCCTCTGTCTCCCCCGAGGCGCTGGAGGCGTTCGAGGCCGAATACGGCTACGGCCTGACCGGTGAGGACTTCGTCGACGCGGGCTATTACAACTGCCCCTTCCGCGTCCCGACGCGCGCCTACCGCGACTGGATCGACTTCCAGCACCACTTCGTTACCGCGCACATGAAGGCGCTCGTCGACGCCGTGCACGACGCCGGCAAGGAAGCGATGATGTTCCTCGGCGATAACTGGATGGGCTGCGAGCCCTACGGCGAGCACTTCCCCGCCGTCGGGATGGACGCCGTCGTAGGCTCCGTCGGCAGCGCCGCGACCTGCCGCATGATCAGCGATATCCCCGGCGTGCGCTACACCGAGGGCCGCTTCCTGCCCTACTTCTTCCCCGACGTCTTCAATCCTGACGGCGATCCGCTCGGCGAGGCGAACGAGTCCTGGCGCACCGCGCGGCGCGCGATCGTGCGCTTCCCGCTCAGCCGCATGGGATATGGCGGCTACCTGTCGCTCGCGACGCAATTCCCCGAGTTCATCGACCGCATCGAGGAGATCATCGCCGAGTTCCGCTCGCTGCACAGCGCCTCGGGCGGCGAGCGCCCCGCGAACTCTCGGCACCGCGTCGGAATCCTCAACGCGTGGGGCGCGCTGCGCACGTGGCAGACGCACATGGTCGCGCACGCGAAATGGTACAAGCAGATCTACACCTACCTCGGCGTCGTCGAGTCGCTCGCAGGACTCCCCTTCGACGTCGAGTTCCTGTCCTTCGACGACGTGCGCGACGGCGTCCCCGAGGACATCGCCGTGCTCATCAACGCCGGCAGTGCGGGCACCGCGTTTTCCGGCGGGCCCGCCTGGGCCGATGAGCAGCTCGTGACCTCGGTTAGGCGTTTCGTCGCCGCTGGCGGCGGCTTCATCGGCGTCGGCGAACCGTCCGCCTACACCCCCGCCGCGCGCGAGGGCTTCGACCAGCGTGGCGCGGGCGCGATCCTGCAGCTCGCCGATGTCCTGGGCATCGACCGGGAGACCGGCTGGTCGCTCTCGACGAACTTCTACCCCGAGCTCGCCGACCACGAGATCACGGCCGACCTGCCCGGCGAGTTGTGGGCCGGAGAGCGTCCCGGCGACGTGTTCGCGACGACGGCCTCGATCCTGCGCCTGCACGAAGGCAGCGTCGATATCGCGGTGAACTCCTACGGGGCCGGCCACGCGGTCTACCTCGCAGGGCTGCCCTACAGCACGGATAACGCCCGGCTGCTGCATCGCGCGATCGTCTTCGCCGCAACGGGCAGCCAGGACGATATGACCGAAGTCTGGCTCTCAGGAGATGCGCGCCTCGAGGTCGCCTACTACCCGAACGTGAATCGGCTGTTCGTCTTCAACTCCAGTCACGATCACGTCGAGACTGACGTGCGCGGGCCCGCGGGCGAGCGCCTGCGCGTGAAGCTCGGCGACCTGCAGTCGACCTGGATCGAGCTCGCGAGCTAGTCCTCGTCGGCGGTGGCGTCGGTCCAGATGCCGGAGTCGCGTTCGGATTGCAGCTGTTCGCGGGCCTCGGCCTTCGCGTCCATCCGGTCCTTGTACTCGCGACGACGTTCCTTCGTCGTACGACGCAGGTTCTCCTCCAGGCGCAGGTCGGTGCCGCGCGCGCCGAGGAGCTCGGGTCCGGTCGTCATCGTCGGTTCCCAGTCGAAGATCACGCCGCCGTCCATCGAGCCGATGACGACCTCATCGCCGGGCGTCGCGCCCGCGGCGAACAGGCCGTCTTCGACACCGAGGGTCGTGAGGCGGTCGGCGAGATAGCCGACGGCCTCGTCGTTGGCGAAGTCCGTCTGCACGACCCAGCGCTCGGGCTTGGAACCGCGGATCTGGAAGACCGGGGCGCCGCCGCGCTCGTGGCGCGTAATCGTGAACGGTGCCTGCTCCTTGCGACGGCCGGAGCCTTGCGGGCGCACGACGATGCGTTCGGGTTCGACGTCGGCCGCGGCCTCGCGGGCGCGTGTGACGGCCTCGCCGAGGACGTAGCCGAGCTCGGTCAGGCCCTCGTGGGATGCGGTCGAGATGGCGAGGACGCGCAGGCCACGCTCCTCGATCTCGGCCGTGACGAACTCTGCGAGTTCGCGCGCCTCGGGCACGTCGATCTTGTTCAGGACCACGAGGCGTTCGCGCTCCATGAGCGGGACGCTGCCGCCTTCGATATCGAGGTCGGCCGCGTACTGCGCGAGTTCGGCCTCGAGGGCGTCGAGGTCGGAGATCGGGTCCCGGTTCGGCTCGAGCGTCGCGCAGTCGAGCATGTGCCCGATGACCGCGCAGCGCTCGATATGGCGCAGGAATTCGAGACCGAGGCCCTTGCCCTGGGCGGCGCCCGGAATGAGGCCGGGCACGTCGGCGATCGTGTAGCGGTACTGCCCCGCGACGACGACGCCGAGGTTCGGCACGAGCGTCGTGAACGGGTAGTCCGCGATCTTCGGGCGGGCCGCGCTCATCGCGGCGATGAGGGAGGATTTACCGGCCGATGGGAAGCCCACGAGGGCCACGTCGGCGATCGATTTGAGTTCGAGCACGAGATCGCGCTCTTCGCCGGGTTCGCCGAGCAGGGCGAAGCCGGGGGCCTTGCGCTGTGGGGACGCGAGCGCGGCATTGCCGAGCCCGCCCTTGCCGCCCGCGGCTGCGATGAACTCGGTGCCTTCGCCCACGAGGTCGGCGATGACCTCGCCGTCGGGGGTTTTTACGACGGTGCCGTCAGGCACGAGCAGGATGAGGTCCTGGCCGTTCGCGCCGACGCGCAGATCGCCCTTGCCCTGGGTGCCGGACGTCGCCTTGCGGTGCGGCAGCCGGTGGTAGTCGGCGAGGGTCGTCGTATTCGGGTCGACGACGAGGATGATATTGCCGCCGTCGCCGCCGTTGGCGCCGTCGGGCCCGCCGAGCGGTTTGAACTTTTCGCGTCGCACCGAGGTGCAGCCATTGCCGCCGTCTCCTGCCTTGGCGTGTAGGGTGACGCGATCGATAAACGTCGCCATGGTGGGCCCTCCTTGGGGTCTGTCACAAGATACGTTAACGGGCGAACAGCCAAGCTGCCCGCCCGTTAGCGTTCGCTGAATTGCGAGGTGTCTTAGGCGTCCTGCAGGACGACATCCACGACCTTGCGACCCTTGCGATCCGCGAAGCGGACCGCGCCGGCCTCAAGGGCGAACAGCGTGTCGTCGCCGCCGCGGCCGACGTTTTCGCCCGCGTGGAACTTGGTGCCGCGCTGACGGACGAGGATCTCGCCAGCCTTGACGATCTGACCGCCGAACCGCTTCACGCCGAGGCGCTGGGCGTTTGAGTCGCGGCCGTTACGAGTGGAGCTCGCACCCTTCTTCGTTGCCATGTTGTCCTCTTTTCGTGGCGTTAGCCGTTGTCGATACCGGTGATCTTCAGGCGGGTGAGCTTCTGACGATGGCCCATGCGCTTGCGGTAACCGGTCTTGTTCTTGTACTTCACGATGGAAATCTTCGGGCCCTTGTCCTCGCGGACGATTTCGGCCTTGACGCTGACCTTGGCAAGGTCTTTCGCGCCCGTGGTGACCTTATCGCCGTCCACGAGCATGAGGGGCGTGAGTTCAACGGAGTCGCCGATCTCGCCGGCCATCCGGTCGACGACGACAACGTCACCAACGGACACCTTCTCCTGACGGCCGCCGGCCTTGACGATCGCATACACCACGTTGCTTCTCATCTCTGTCGATTCGGGCGTAGCCCATCAACCCAAAAGTTTTCGGGGGCAAGGCTACGCAAAACTGTTCTACGTACGAAGCGCCGACTGGCGCACCGAGGATCTAGATTACGTCACGACGGCTAGCCGCGGCAACCTCCGGTGCGCCCAGCTACGCCTAATTCTCTGTGGGGTTCGGCACGTCCGGCGCGGTCGTGGAGCTCGTGGCCCGCCGCGAGCGCCGCTTCGGCTTGGATGCGGTACCACTCGCGACGACCGTCGCGCTGCCCACAGCAATCGTCGGAGCCGCCTCGATCGTCACTGGTTCACTGACGGATTCGGATGCCGTCGAGCTCGACGTCGCGCGGCGGCGCTTGCGCGACCCGCGGGGCGCGGCGGGCTCCGCCGACTTGCTGGGCTCGGGCTCGGCGACCTTCTTAGCCTGCTTAGCCGGCTTTTCCGGCTTGTGCTCTTCTTCCTTCGCGTGGCTGCCAGCGGCAGCGGCTGCGATGGTCGCGAGCGTCGCCTTGACGGCTTCGCGCGCCTGTGCGGCGGCCTCGTCGTCATCGGGGAGCTCGGCGGGCGCCTGCTCCTTCTTCGGCTGGCTCGCGCTCAACTGCTTCTTGCGGCGCGACCGCGACGAGCGCTGCTCATCGCCGCCGTCCTTTTCGACCGGCTCGTCGTGCACGATGAAGCCACGACCGGAGCAGTGCTCACACGGCTCGGAGAAGGCCTCCACGAGGCCCTGGCCGACGCGCTTACGGGTCATCTGGACGAGTCCGAGGCTCGTGACCTCTGCGACCTGGTGGCGCGTGCGATCCCGGCCGAGGCACTCGATGAGGCGGCGCAGCACGAGGTCGCGGTTGGACTCGAGGACCATGTCGATGAAGTCGATGACGATGATGCCGCCGATATCGCGCAGCCGCAGCTGGCGCACGATCTCTTCGGCCGCCTCGATGTTGTTCTTCGTGACGGTCTCTTCGAGCGTGCCGCCCTTGCCGGTGAACCGGCCCGTGTTGACGTCGATGACGGTCATGGCTTCGGTCCGGTCGATCACGAGGGAGCCGCCCGAGGGCAGCCACACCTTGTTGTCCATCCCCTTGGACAGCTGCTCGTCAATCCTGAAGTGCGCAAAGACGTCGTCCTCGCCGTCCCACTTCTCGATGCGATCGGCGAGATCGGGCGACATGTCCTTGACGTACTTCGTGACTGTCGAGAAGGCTTCCTCACCGGAGATCACGAGCTTGGCGAAGTCCTCATTAAAGACGTCGCGCACGACGCGCACGGCAAGTTCCGGTTCGCCCTTGAGTAGGACGGGCGCGGACTTCGCCTTCTTCGCCTTCTTGTCGATGTCCTTCCAGATGGAGGTCAGTCGCTCGACGTCGGCGCGTAGCTGTTCTTCGGTCGCGCCTTCGGCCGCGGTGCGCACGATGACGCCCGAGCCGTCGGGAACGATGTCCTTGAGCAGGCGCTTCAGGCGCGTGCGCTCGGATTCGGGCAGCTTGCGCGAGATGCCGGTCATCGCGCCCGAGGGCACGAGGACAAGGTAGCGGCCGGCGAGGGTGACCTGGGAGGTCAGGCGGGCGCCCTTTTGGCCGATCGGGTCCTTCGTCACCTGGACGAGGACGGAATCGCCGGAGGAAAGCGCCTGCTCGATGCGGCGCGGCTGACCGTCGAGGTTCACGGCATCCCAGTTCACTTCGCCGGCGTACAGCACGGCGTTGCGGCCCTTGCCGAGGTCGACGAACGCGGCCTCCATCGAGGACAGGACGTTTTGGACGCGGCCAAGGTAGACGTTGCCGACCATCGAGGTCTGGGTGCGGCGCGCGACATAATGCTCGACGAGGATGTCGTCTTCGAGGACGGCGATCTGGTTCAGGCCGTCCTTTTCGCGCACGACCATGATCCGGTCGACGCTTTCGCGGCGGGCGAGGAATTCGGCTTCCGTAATGACCTGGCGGCGACGCCCGGCCTCGCGGCCTTCCTTACGGCGCTGGCGCTTAGCTTCCAGGCGGGTCGAGCCCTTCAGCGGGGTGACCTCGGCGCGGGCGCGCTCCCCGGCGTCCCGGCGGCGACGGCGGCGCGTGCGGCGCGAGGAGCCGTCGGCCTGGTCATCGGAGGACTCATCCTCGTCATGATCATCGGATTCGGCGGGCTCATTCTTATCGGACTTGTCCGACTTATCGTTCCCCGAGTCCTTATCGTCGGTGTTCTTCCGGCCCCGACCGCCACGTCCACCGCGGCGACGACGGCTCTTGGATGACGATTCCCGGCCAGAGTCCTCCTCAACCTCCGAGGTGTCCTCATCATCGGCATCGTCCTCGTCATCGATATTGTCGATGGGTTCGGACTTGCGGGGAGCCGGACGGGTGATCTCGGGAGGCTGGAAGAGCAGCATCGCTCCCCCGGTCTCTTCTGCGGCCGACTTCGGCTCGCTCGCCTCAGGGGTCTTCTCGTCAGCCTTGTCGTCCTCGGACTTCAGACCGAGTTCTTGCAGGACATCGAGTTTTTTATCCTCGCTGCGCTCCGCGGGGGCCTTGCGGCGCCGCGAGGTTGCTTGCGGGGCAGATGAAAATAGGGGCAAATCAGCCGCGTTAGGCGTTGTATCCACGCTTCTCCTCGCCGGCAGCGCCGCGCTCCACGCGCCGGGTATGGCGGGTACACCGTCGCCGGTGCACCAAAAGTCTTGCTATCGACCGGGAATTCTCACGGTCCATCCGCCGTCTGCAGCGACGAATAAACGGCGCATCAGGCGGACATCTTTAACCCCGGCGCAGGTGCGCTACACCCGGGTCTCTTCGAAGAGTATCTCACACGCACCTTTCACCAGCGCGGTGGCATGCGCGACACGCCCGAATGACACGGAAAGGCAAAGATCGTGGCGGGGTGCACGTTATCCGAAATGTCCGGTTTTCTGCCGAATTCCGACACTGCGTCGATATGTAGCCGACAGCGGTGTCGAGAAGCTGGGACCATAGTCCCTCAGGGGTGACCTAAGTCCCAACTAATGTGAAAGCACCATCAGCATTCATGCGACCGAAAGGCAAGCTCGGTGGAAGCACTCGACCTCGCACGGTGGCAATTCGGAATAACGACCGTTTACCACTTTATTTTAGTTCCACTGACGATCGGACTTACTCCCCTCGTCGCTCTCATGCAGACCATGTGGTACCGCACCAGAAAGGACCACTGGCTGCGCTTGACCAAGTTCTTTGGCAAGCTCCTCATCATCAACTTTGCGCTCGGCGTTGCCACCGGCATCGTCCAGGAGTTCCAGTTCGGCATGAACTGGTCCGAATACTCCCGCATGGTTGGCGATATCTTCGGAGCTCCCCTCGCCATTGAAGCCCTCGCCGCGTTCTTCCTAGAATCCACCTTCCTCGGATTGTGGATCTTCGGCTGGAACCGCCTGAGCAAGAAGATCCATCTGCTGTCCATTTGGCTCGCCGCGATCGGCGTGAACCTCTCGGCCTACTGGATCCTCGTCGCCAACTCCTTCATGCAGCACCCGGTGGGCGCCAAGTTCAACGAGGCCACCGGCCGCGCGGAGCTTGACGACTTCCTCGCTGTTATCACGAACAACACGGCGGTTGCGGCCTTCACGCACACCGTGACGGCCTCGTTCCTGACTGCCGGTACCTTCATCGCCGGCATCGCCGCGTGGTGGATCGTGCGCGCCGTCCGACGGGGCGATGAGGCCCACGCCCGCGAGGTGTGGCGTCCTGCCGCGATCTTCGGCATGATTACGATCATCATCTCGGGCATCGGCGTCTCGGTAACCGGCCACTACCAGGGTCAGCTCATGTCGGAGCAGCAGCCCATGAAGATGGCCGCGGCCGAAGCGATTTGCCACACCGAAAAGGGTGCCGCCCTATCGCTGCTGACCGTGGGTGACTGGTCGAACGACTGCGAGAACTCGACGCACCTGCTGTCGATCCCCGGTCTCGCCTCGTTCATGGCGTCCAATGACTTCAACGGCGAGTTCCCCGGCGTCAAGGATGTCCAGGCCGAGATGCAGGAACGCTACGCCGACCAGTTCGGACCGGATCAGGACTACACCCCGAACCTGTTCGTCACCTACTGGTCCTTCCGCCTCATGATCGGCCTCGCGATCTTCTCCGCGGCCCTCGCACTCGCGGCGCTCTACCTCCTGCGCGGCGGACGAGTGACCGACAAGAAGTGGTTTGCTACCCTCGGCCTGCTCGCGATCCCCATGCCGTTCCTCGCATCCAACCTCGGCTGGATCTTTACGGAAATGGGCCGCCAGCCCTGGGTCGTCGCACCGAACCCGGCGAACCCGGTCGACAACGTGTACATGCTGACCCAGGCGGGTGTCTCCCCCTCGGTCACGACGTCGCACGTGTTGATCTCGATGGTCTTTTTCACGCTGCTGTACGCGGCCCTCGGCGTTGTCTGGTACAAGCTCATGGCGCGCTACACCAAGGAAGGAATCGGCTCCGGAGATACCCCGGATCACGATCCTGACGCGGATAAGTCCGACTCGCAGATGACCTTCGTCTACTAGACCCGAAAGGAGAACGATCATGAGTCACGAATTTCTTCAAGTCCTCTGGTTCATCCTCATCGCGGTCCTGTGGGCCGGATACCTCGTCTTGGAAGGCTTCGACTTCGGTGTCGGTATGCTGCTTCGCTGGCTGCCGGAAAACGCCCGCGAACGCCGACTGATGCTCAACACCATCGGCCCCCACTGGGATGGAAACGAAGTCTGGCTGCTCACCGCGGGCGGCGCGACCTTCGCCGCCTTCCCCGAGTGGTACGCCACGATGTTCTCGGGATTCTACCTCGCCCTGTTCGTCATCCTCGTCGTCCTGATCCTGCGCATCGTCGCCATCGAGTGGCGCGGCAAGATCTCGGATCCGGTCTGGACGGAGCGGTGGGACTGGTTCCACACGATCTCCGCCTGGGTTGCCACGTTCCTGTGGGGCGTGGCCTTCGCCAACCTGGTGCAGGGTATGAAGATCGAGGTGCTGCAACGTGGTACCTGGGAGGTCGTCCCGCCCGAGCAGATCACCGACGGTACGCTCGCGAACGCGGTGCACGTCATGCCCGGCGGTTTCGCTGGCTTCTTCTCGCTGCTCAC
The DNA here is from genome assembly GCF_001907295.1 of Bowdeniella nasicola. Lineage (GTDB taxonomy): Bacteria > Actinomycetota > Actinomycetes > Actinomycetales > Actinomycetaceae > Bowdeniella > Bowdeniella nasicola. The sequence goes on along the minus strand of NZ_MQVR01000010.1, from coordinate 33,577 downwards.
ACCCTTTACGATCCTCGGTGGCCTCGTCACCTGCGGCCTGTTCCTGACGCACGGTGCGATCTTCCTGGCCCTGAAGACCGATGGCAGCCTGCAGCAGCGCGCCATTGCAATGTCGAAGAAGGCGTCGATCGTCTCGCTCGTTGTCGCCGGCATCTTCGCGGTCCTCGCGCAGCTGCTGTACGGCGGCCATTGGCTCGGCTGGGTCGGACTCGTCGTCGCGGCGCTCGCGCTCGTCGGCGTCGTGCTGGCGACCCACGCGGAGCGTGAAGGCTGGGCGTTCATCGGGAATGCGGTCGCGGCCGTGTTCGCCGTCGTCCTCATCTTCTCCACGATGTTCCCCTACGTCATGAAGTCCTCGATTGACCCCGCGTACTCGCTGACGATCTGGGATGCGTCGAGCTCGGAGAAGACCCTGCCGGTCATGACGATCGTGGCCCTCACCCTGGTGCCGGTCGTCCTGGCCTACACCGCCTGGTCCTACTGGACCTTCCGCAAGCGCCTGACCGTGGATCACATCCCCGAGCAGAACGCTGGGCTGCCGATGAGCTTCCTTTCTCAGTAGCCCCTAGCCCACAACGCGGCGACCGATGCCTCCCTTTCGGTCGCCGCGTTGTCTGTTACCGCACTCGACTTTGGGATAATGACATCTTGTGAAACCTCTTGACCCGCGGCTGCTCGCTCACGTGAAGGCTACACGAACGTATATCGCGTGGACCGCGGTGACCGGGTTCCTCAAAGCGGCGCTCATCGTCGCCCAAGTGCTACTCATCGCCTATGCGATCGCTCCCGTCATCACCGACCACGTGAGCTTCACCTCCCGGCTACCGATCATCTGGGCGCTCATCGGTGTCGCACTCGCCCGCGTCGCCATCACGACCCTGCACGAGCGGTACGCGCACCGCGCCGCCGACCGGGTCGTCGCCGAACTGCGGGCCAAGGTGTTGCACCATTCGATCGCGCGCGGCCCGCGCGCCAGCACCGATAGCGGCGCCGAAACCGTCACTCTGCTGACCCAGGGCCTGGAGGACCTGCGCCCCTATTTTGTGCGGTATGTCCCGCAGCTCATCCTCGCGGCCACCGTGACCCCGGCGACGCTCCTCGTCGTCATTATCTACGACTGGGTCGCGGGCCTGACGATCCTGTTCACGATCCCGCTCATTCCGCTGTTTATGGCGCTCGTCGGCTGGATGACCCAGTCGTATTCGACGACCCGACTGGCAAAGATGCGGCTGCTGAACGCCGAGGTCATTGACCTGCTCGCCGGGCTGCCCACCCTGCGCGGGTTCGGTCGGGAACTCGGTCCGATCGCCCGCGTCAAGGTCCTCGCCCGCAGCTATACCAAGGTGACGATGCAGACCCTGAAGGTCGCATTCTTATCCGGCGCGGTCCTCGAATTCCTCGCCACGCTCTCCGTCGCGCTCGTCGCGGTCGGCGTCGGCATGCGCCTCGTCACCGGCCTCATGGTGCTGCTGCCGGGCCTCGTCGTCATCATGCTCGCGCCCGAGTGTTTCCACCCGCTGCGCCAGGTGGGCGCGCACTTCCATGCCTCAGCCGACGGGATTGCGGCTGCCGATGCGGCCTTCGACATCCTGAATTCACCGACGCTTAGCGACGGTAGCGGCGAGCTTCCCCACCCGAATGGGCGGCCCTCCCCCACGCTTCAGTTCCACGACCTCACCGTCCACGCACCCGGGCGCGATGTCGCCGCCCCCGCTGCGCTATCGGGGGTTGCGAAGCCGGGCGAGATCACCGCGCTCGTCGGCCCGTCGGGGGCCGGCAAGACTACCGCTGTCATGGCGGCACTCGGTCTTGTCGATCCCGACGACGGGTTCGTGAGTGTCCAGCTTGGCGAGGAGAGCCATCGGGTAGCCGACCTCTCGCGCGAGAGCTGGCACCGCTGGTGCACGTGGGTGCCGCAGCGCCCCGCGATCCTGCCTGCGACGGTCCTTCAGCAGTTCGACGATGCGGAAGCCTCTGACGCGCCCCTGCTGACCGGCGGCGCCGATCTACCCTCGGCTCGGCTGGAGGCCGCGGCCGAACTCACCGGGCTCGGCGCCATCGTCGCGTCGCTTCCCGACGGCTGGGATACGTTCATCGGGCACGGCGGCTACGGTCTGTCGGTCGGCCAGGCGCAGCGTCTCGCGCTCACCCGAGCGCTGGTGTCCCCCACGCCCGTGATGATTCTCGACGAGCCGAGCGCACACCTCGACTCCGCGGCCGAGGACGCCGTCCTCGCGGCACTCGCGGCGCTGAAGGCGCGCGGCTGCACGGTCCTCGTCGTCGCGCACCGCTCCCGCCTCATTGAGGTGGCCGATGCGGTCCTGCCGGTCACCTCGACACGGTTGGAGGTGAGCGCCCGTGACTAACGATCTGCGCCGCGCCGTGCGGCTGTTGAAGATCTCCAAGCCCGCCTTCGCCCTTGCGGTCCTGTACGGCACGCTCGGCCTCGGCTCGGCGGTCGCCCTGTCTGCGGTTGCCGCGTGGCTCATTGCGCGCGCCTCCCAGATGCCGCCCGTCTTGACGCTCACGGTTGCGGCCGTCGCGGTACGGACTTTCGGCGTGTCGCGTCCAGTGCTGCGCTACCTCGAGCGCCTCGCCTCCCATCGCGTCGCTCTCGATGGCATGGCCGAGATTCGCGTCCAGACCTATCGAATCGTCTCGCGCGGAAACGTCGCCTCGCTGAAGAACCTGCGCCGCGGCGACCTGCTTGCAAGGACCTCAAGCGATGTCGAAGAACTCGCTAACGTCGTCGTCCTGTCCTTCCTGCCCGCAGCTGTCGCAGCGAGCGTCGGAATCGGCGTCGTCGTCTTCCTCGCGTTCTTCTCCCCGCTCATCGCGCTCATCGTGGCGCTGTGTCAGCTCGCGGCCGGGATCCTCGGCCCCTATTTCACGATGCGCGGCGCGAAGATCTCCGAACTGTCGCGCCGACAGTCCGAGATCGAGCTCGCCGCCGACGCACTGACCTCGCTCGAGCATGCCTCCGAGCTGCAGGTTGCCGGACGCCTTCCCGAGCTGCACGACCGCATCTCGCGGCACGAACGGGAGTTGTCGGCCGCCTCCGACCGGGCGGCACTGCCCGCCGCGCTGGGTCAGGGCTTCGACACGCTCGCGCTGCTGGCCGCGGTCATCGGCGCGGTGGTCGTCGGCATCAATGCGCTGCACGCGGGCCAGTTGAACGAGGTCGAGCTCGCCGTCGTCGTCCTCACCCCGCTTGCCGCATTTGAGGCGACCGCCCTGCTCGGCCCGGCCGCGGTGCAGCTCGTGCGCTCCTCGGCTGCGGCCTCCCGGATCCTTTCGCTCCTCGATGCGGCGCACGGCGCTCCCGTCACCGAGCCGCTGTCCAAAGACCTCGATCCCGCCCCGGCTCCGGCCGCCTCGTCCGGTGGCCGGAGTGCTTCAGCCAGCCTCGAATTGCGGGACGTCAGCGCCGGCTGGCCCGACGCCGAGACCGTGATTTCCGATATCTCGCTCACCGTGCCGCCGCGCGGCAGCGTCGCCATCGTCGGGCCGTCGGGCATCGGGAAGACGACACTGCTCGCGACCCTCGCGGGCTTTATCCCCGCCCGCTCCGGGAAGATCCTGCTGGACGGCACGGAGGCGACGCGCACCGACCTGGCGCGCATGGTTGCCGTGACCGAAGAGGACGCGCATATCTTCCACACGAGCCTGCTGGAAAACCTGCGCGTCGGCAACGGCTCGCTCACCGACGAAGGCGCCACGGCGCTGTTGCAGCGCGCGGGCCTGGGCGACTGGCTCGCGGCGCTGCCCGAGGGGTTGCACACCGTGCTCGGCTCCGATGGACACACCGTCTCGGGCGGCGAGCGGCGCCGCATCCTGCTGGCGCGTGCCCTCGGGTCCCACGCGCCGATCCTCGTCATGGATGAGACCGCCGAACACCTGGACGGGCCGACCGCCGACGCCCTCATCGCGGACCTGTTTGCCACGATGAAGTCCGAGGGGCGTAGCGTCGTCCTTGTCACGCACCGCCTCACGCCGCTTAGCGCGGCCGATGAGGTCATCATGCTCGGCAGCGAGGGCCCCGCCCAGATTATCGACCGGGGCACCCACGATGAGCTGATCACGCGCAACGCACACTATCGTTGGCTGCTAGAGCAGGAAAAGGAGATCGTATGAGTGAGGACTACGCGCCCGACGCGCTATACGGAGCAGCGCTCGATCTCACGGCGACGCTGGAGACGCCCGAACTGCTGCAGCGCTTCGTCGATCTCGCAGCCGAGTTGACCGACGCGCGCTACGCCGCGCTGGGCGTCCTCGCCTCCGATGGTTCGACCGTCCAGTTCGTCCACCACGGGATGGCGCCCGACGACGTCACAAAGCTCGGCCACCCGCCGCGCGGCACCGGCGTGCTCGGCGCGATCCCGGCCGACGGCGCGCTCGTCCTTGAGGACCTGACGACGCACGAGGACTTCGGGGGCTTTCCCGAAGGGCATCCGCCGATGCGCTCCTTCCTCGGCGTTCCCGTGACGATCCGCAACCAGGTCTTCGGGCGGCTCTACCTCGCGGAAAAAGACGGCGGCTTCACGCGCCTGGACGTGCGCACGATCCAGTCGCTCGCCGCGGCCGCCGCGGTCGCCGTCGAGAACTCGCGCCTGTACGGCATGGCACGGGCCCGGGAGCGCTGGATCCAGGTCTCCCAGGAGATCACGACGACCCTGCTGGAGGGCACCGAGGAGGAAGAAGCCCTCGAGATGATCGCGCACCGCGTGCGCGAGGTCGCGGGCGCCGACACGAGCTGCATCGTGCTACCGAGCCTCGGCACGTCGTGGGCCTGCGAGATCTCGGATGGCTACCGCTCCCGCGACCTGCTCGGCACCGTCTTCCCCTCCGATGGGCGCGCCCTGACGGCGCTTGCTGACGGCACGGGCCTCATCGTCGACTCCCTGGAGCGTGTCTCCTCGCTCAAGGTTCCCGCGCTGCGGCATTTCGGTTCGGCGCTGTACGCCCCGATGATCGTACGCGGCGCCCGGATGGGCGTCATGATCCTGCTGCGCAAACCCGGCCGCCCGCCCTTCGAAGGCACGGATCTGCTCATGGCTGAGGCCGTGGCACAGCAGGCGGCGCTCGCCCTCGAACTCGCCGCGGCCCGCCACGCCGAAGACCTCGCAAACCTCGGTGACGAACGCGCGCGCATCGGCCGCGACCTGCACGACCTGGCCATTCAGCAGCTGTTCGCGACCGGCATGCAGCTCGAGTCCGCACGCGAACAGGTGCGCGCGCTCGGCCGCGAAGACCTCGCCGAGGTGCTCGAATACTCACTGTCGTCCGTCGACGAATCCGTGCGCCAGATCCGCTCGATCGTGCACCGGCTGCGCGAACCCGATGAGGCCCTGATCATCGTCGAGCGCCTCCGGCGCGAGGCATCCCTCGGGCGCACGTCGCTCGGGTATGCGCCCTCGCTCGTGATTTCCGTCGATGGTCAGGATGTCGATGACTCCGATGATGGGACACTGACAGATCAGCTCGATGCGCGTATCGATCCCGATATCGCCGATGACGTCGTCGCGGTCGTTCGTGAAGGCCTATCGAATGCGGCGCGGCACGCGCGGGCGCATTCGGTGCAGGTGCGCGTCGGCGTGATCGGACGGGGTCCGACGGGCCGGATCGAAATCCAGGTCGAGGACGACGGGGCAGGGCTCAATCCGCGCTCCACGCGCCGTTCCGGGCTCGATAATCTTGCCGCGCGGGCACGTCGTCACGGCGGCAGTTTCTCGCTGGGACGACCGGAGATCGGGCGCGGGACCCTGCTGAGCTGGCAGGTCCCGCTCACCTAGCTACTGGCGCCAGCCGGCGGCGCGCTGGCCAGCGACCCAGGCGGCAACCTGGGTGCGGCGCTGCAAACCCATCTTGGCAAGCAGCGCGGTGATGTGGTTCTTCACGGTCTTTTCCGCGACTCCAAGCCGTTCGCCGATCTCGCGATTGGACAGGCCATCACCGATGAGCTCCAGCACCTTACGCTCCGACGGCGTGAGATTCGCGGTGGGATCCTCGTGATCGGCCCGACGACGCGTGACCGTACGCTCATCGAGCAGTACCCGGCCGTCGGCGACAGCCTTGACGACATCGGAGATCTCGACGCCTCGCACTGTCTTCAGCAGGTAGGCCTTCGCGCCCGCATCCAGCGCCTGCGAGACCGCATCATCATCGTCGAAGGAGGTGAGGATGACGGCCTTGGCGTCGGGCACTTCCTGCCGCAGCGCGTTAATGATGTCGATGCCGGTACCATCGGGCAGCTGCAAATCGACGAGCACGACCTCGGGCCGCACGAGCGTCGCGCGACGGACGGCTTCCGCCACGGTTCCGGCCTCGGCGACAACCATCAGGCCGTCGGCTCGGTCGACGATTTCCGCAATTCCGCGGCGCACGATCTCGTGATCGTCGACGATCATCACACGAATATCTCGGGGGGCAGGAGAAGTGGTCACGGACATGACCCTAGCACTTTGCCAGGTGTGCTGGCGCGGGTGTGCGTTGACACGATGGGCACCGGTGCGATGACCGGTTCGCAAACGACTCCCGCACGATCGGACGAGCGCAGCGGACGCACGGGAGGCCAGCCCGACCGTAGACGGTGAGCTCGCGTTCGAAATAGCCCGAACGCCCGGCCACATCGACATATAGCACGTCGAAGGAGGTGCCGCCGGCCGCAAGAGCTTGCGTCATGACCTCTCGGGCTTCGTGCAGGACTTTGAGCGCCTGTTTCTGGCTCATCGTGGCCGTCGCCCGGCGCGGATGGATGCGGGCGTGAAAGAGCGATTCGTCGGCGTAAATATTGCCGATGCCCGACACGACGGTCTGGTCTAGCAGCGCCCGTTTGATCGAGGTGGTCCGTCCACGGATCGCGCGGGCGATGGCGGGCAGGTCGGCGTAAGAATCGAGTGGATCGCGCGCGATATGCCAGATGGCGGTGGGGATTCGTGGCTGGTTGCTCCCCCAGCCCGCGGGTTGGCCGTCGGGGGTTTCGTGACTTTCGGAGATCATGAGGTGGCCGAAGGTACGCTGGTCGACGAACCAAACTTCGTGGCTGCCGATCGCGAAGCGTGCGCGAAGATGGTGGCGCGGCATTCCGGGGCGCGGATCGATGAGGATCTGGCCGCTCATGCCGAGGTGGATCAGCAGTGTGGCATCCGAGTTGCCGAATTCGCACCACAGGTACTTTCCACGGCGCGCGATCGCGGTAATGCGGGCGCCGGTGGTGGCATCGGCTAGGGCAGCCTCCCCGCCGGGGCTGCGGCGCGTCGCCCGCGGGTGCCGGAACTCGACTTCAGTGATGACCTGGTCGAGCACGTGGTCCGCGAGGCCCGCGCGAACCGTTTCGACTTCGGGTAGTTCAGGCATCGCCCAGCTTGGCCATGGCCTCCGCGCTCGCGTCGCGCAGCGCCACCCGCTTGCTCGTGGCCGCTGCCTGCCCAAAGACGTGGCCGACGGTGACGGTCGCGTGGTAGCGGCGGTCGTGGTCGGGGCCGGAGGATTCGACTGTGTAGGTGGGCTCGTCGAGCCCTAGCTCGGCCGCCCGCAGCATCAACTGCGTGCGCCAATCGACGCCCTGGCGGCCGGAGACTACCTGCTGCAGCTGGAACTGAATTAGGCGCATCACCATCGCGCGCGTGACCTCGAGCCCGTGCGTGAGGTAGGTGGCGCCGATGAGGGCTTCGACCGTGTCGGACAGGATCGAGTCGCGGTCGTTGCCGCCCGTCTTCAGTTCGCCCTTGCCAAGCAGTAGGAAGCCGCCGAGATTGATCTCGCGCGCGACCTGTGCGAGCGATTCTTGGGAAATGACGCCGGCGCGCAGCATCGAGAGTTCCGCTTCCGAATGATCGGGGTACTTGTGGTACAGGTAGTCCGTCACGATGATGTCGAGGACCGCATCGCCGAGAAACTCTAGGCGCTCGTTGTCCGGCATGCCGCCCGCTTCGTGGGCGAAGGAGCGGTGAGTGAGCGCAAGGACCAGCAACTCGTCGGGGATCGTGACCCCGAGGTGATCCAGGATGGCCGGAGGAGTCGGGCTCATTCGGCGCCGTCCACCTCATCGCCGTCCTGCGGGCTCATGAGCGCGCCGAGGGCCTGCCAGCGAGGATCGATGGTCTCGTGGTGGTGGTCTTCGTCGGCGTCCCGCAAGACGATGCCGCATTCGGCGCACAGTCCTTCGCAGTCCTCGCGGCATAGCGGGCTGAACGGCAGTTCGCCAAGGATCGCGTCGCGGACGACCTGTTCGAGGTCGAGGTAGTTATCGGTGATGCGGTAGAGCTCTTCAGCTTCCTCATCGCCCTCCTCCTTGGCCCGCGTTACGGCCTCGGGGTAGAGGAAGAGCTCGTCGATGCGGGTGTCGACCTCGCGGGACAGCGGGGTCAGGCACCGCACGCATTCCCCCGCGACGGTCGTTTTCACTCCGGCGGAGACGAAGACGCCATCGAGGACGGAGTCGAGCGTGCCATCGATCGTGATGGGCTCGCCTTCGTCGATCCACGTGACGTCGCTCCCCCAGCGTTCGGCGAGCCGGATCTCGCGATCGAGGTCGCGTTGCGTTCCGGGTGAGCGGGGCAGCTCGGCGAGGTCGACCACCCACGGGCTGTTGGCATCGATCGCACCTCGGTTATGCATCATCTGAGGAGTCCTTCTTTCCGGCGGCCGTCTCATCATAGGCGGCTATGGCTTCGCCGAGGACCTTGCGCCCGCCCGCGACTTCCCGCAGCGCACGGTTGAGGTTGACCTCGAGCTGCGCGAGAGTGCGGTCGCAATAGTCTTGGGCATCGCGCGTGAGTTTGGCGGCCCGGGCTTCGGCTTCGACTTCGACGTGTTTGGCGTGCCGGGTGGCGGTGGTGACGACTTCTTCGTTGCCGAGGAGTTGTTCGGCTTCGCGCCTCGCCTGCGCGCGGATCCTCTCGGCCTGCTCGCGTGCGGATGCGATGGTCACGTCGGCGCCGCGCAGCGTCGCGTCGGCGCGGGCGATCTCGGTGGGAATCAGCTCGCGGGCGGTGTCGATCATCTCGAGCATTTCGGCGCGCGAGACGAGGACGGAAGCACTCATGGGCATGGCACGCGCGTTGCGGACCATGTCAGCGAGCGTGTCGAGGATTTCCGTGAGGGAACTACCCCGGTGTTCGGACGTCGCTTCCTCGTTCACTAGCCCCTCCGGCTAAAGGCACCACTCAGGGCTCGCGCGACGGCAGGATCGACGAACTCCGAGACATCTCCGCCGTGGCGGGCGACATCCTTGACGATCGACGAGGCGATGTGGTTCAGCCCGGGGGCGCCCATGATGAAGACGGTTTCGATATCGCACAGTTCGCGGTTCATCAGGCTCATCGCGAGTTCTGCATCGAAATCGGCCGAGCCGCGCAGGCCCTTGACGATCGCGGTGGCGCCTTCTTCGCGACAGAAGTCGGCGAGCAGGCCGGGAACGGGCTTCACCTCGACGTTTTCAATCTCCTGGGTCGAGGCACGGGCGAGCTCGACCCGGGTGTCGAGGTCGAACAGGGAGTTCTTGGACGCGTTGTATGCCACGGCCACGATGACGCGATCAAACATTGATCGGGCGCGCTTGATCACGTCGACGTGACCGAGGGTCATCGGGTCATAGGAGCCGGGCAGCACTGCAATGGATGTCGTCATTCCTCTAGCCTATCGGCTCGCTCCAGGTAGGCCACCCTGGTTTCTCCATAGGCTTTCTCTTTCCACACCTGCCAACCCTCGACGTCGGTTTTCTCGCTCCGCGTCGCCGATTCGGCGACGACTAGGCCGTCGGGAGTAAGGAGGTCAAGCTCATTGATGAGGTGCAAACACCGTGCCGTGAGCTCGCCGGCGATGTCGTAGGGCGGATCGATGAAGATCACGTCATAGGCGATCGTGGCGCACTCCAGGAAGCTCGTCGCACCGGTGACATGGACGCGTGCCTGCTCAGTCAGTGCCAGTGTGCGCGCATTCGCGGTGATGGTGGCCGCGCTCTTGGAGTGGTTTTCGACGAGATCCGCGTGGCGCGCGCCGCGCGAGAGGGCTTCGAAGCCGAGAGCGCCGGAGCCCGCACACAGGTCGAGGACGCGGGCGTGGGGCAGCAGGCCGGTGGCGTCGAGAGTGGAGAAGATGGCTTCCCGGACGCGGTCGGAGGTGGGTCGGGTGCCCTTGGCGGGGACGGCGAGCTGCCGGCCGGCGAGTTCGCCTGCGATGATGCGTGTCATGTGCGCTCCAGGTACTCCCCTTCTGCGGCCAATTCCAGGAGGGCCGCGCGCAGGCCTGGTTCGTTCGCAAGCTCCGGATTGGCCGCGACCGTTTGCCGGGCGGCGGTCCGTGCATGTTCGATGATGGGGCGATCGGAAACGGCCGACAGGACTCGCAGGCCGCTGCGACCGCCGGTCTGGTAGCGGCCGAGGACATCGCCTTCGCGACGGTTCGCAAGATCGACCTCGGCGAGGTGGAAACCGTCGGTTGTCGCGCAGAACTCGGCGAGCCGGTCCGCCGAGGGCAGCGTCGGCTGTTGGGAGACGACAAAGCACAGGCCGGGCTTCGTGCCGCGACCAATCCGCCCGCGGAGCTGGTGGAGTTGGGCGAGGCCGAAGCGGTCCGCGTCGAGGATGATCATGACGGTCGCATCGGGAACGTCGACTCCGACCTCGATGACGGTCGTGGTGACGAGGATTGGTGCCTCGCCCGCGGCGAAGGCTGCCATGGCGGCATCCTTATCCGCAGCGCTCATGCGTCCGTGGAGCTGGCCGATGCTGATTCCGGCGAGGGCGGGATTGTCGGCTAGGGCAGCTGCCGTGGCGGCGACGCCGGCGAGCACGCGCGGTTTGTCGTCCTCGGCCTCGATGAGGTCGGCGCCGTCGCTCGCGTCGTCGTCGGTGCCGATGCGAGGACAGACGACGAAGACTCGCCCGCCCGCTGCGACTTCCTCGGCGGCGCGGGCCCACATGCGTGCCATCCAGCGTTCGTTGTCGTTCGCGACGCGGAAGGTTTCGACGGCTGCCCGGCCCGCTGGGACTTCGCGCAAGGTGGAGACCTCGAGGTCTCCGAAGACCGTGAGCGCGATGGTGCGCGGGATTGGGGTCGCGGTCATGTGCAGGATGTGGGCGGGTCCCGTGGGGCCGTGCCGGAGTTGATCACGCTGTTCGACGCCGAAGCGGTGCTGTTCGTCGACGACGACGAGGCCGACGTCGGTGAAGATGACGTCATTGGAAAACAGTGCGTGCGTGCCGACGATGATACTGGCTTCGCCGCTTGCGACCTCGGCGCGCGTGCGGCGGCGTTCGGCGGATTTTTGGGATCCGGTCACGAGGGTGACGTGCACTCCGAGGTCGGCGACGAGTGCGGTCAGCGTCCGGTAGTGCTGATAGGCGAGGACTTCCGTCGGGGCGAGGAGCACGGCCTGGCCGCCGCCGTCGACGACCTGCAGCATGGCGCGCAGCGCGACGACGGTTTTGCCCGCGCCCACATCGCCCTGCAGCAGTCGCATCATGGGGGTGGGGTTCGAAAGGTCGGAGGCGATCTGGTCCCCCACCGTGCGTTGTCCCTCGGTCAGGTCGAAGGGCAGCGCCGCATCGAAGCGACGGACGAGGCCGTCTTCGCTGATCGGCCAGGCCGTGGCCCGCAACTCCTTGGCGGCCTGGCGACGCTGCGCGAGCAGGAGCTGGAGGAGGAAGGCCTCGGTGAACTTCAGGTGCCCGAGTGCCTTCGCGTAGGTGTCGGCGTCGGCGGGTTGGTGGACGTTGCGGAACGTCTGCGCCAGCGAGGGCATGTCGTGCTCGGCCCGGATCGCGTCGGGGATGATCTCGGGGATGTCGCCATCGCGGGCGGTATCGAGGATCGCGCCGACCGCGGTGGCGATGGCGGACGACCCGACGGCGGAGGACGCGTGATAGACGGGCTGCAGCTCGGTCGCTTCCCGCAGCGCTGCCGCGCGCTGGGAGGGATGCTCATAGAGGTAGGCGTCCGGGTGGGAGAATTGGATCGTGCCATAGGAGTCCTTGGCCGTCCCGGCGAAGAACCCGCGCGTGCCGGGCGTGAACCGCTTCTTGTAGTACGCGATGAGGTTGCGCCGGCGCGTGAAGTGCACGAGCGTCATGGTGTCGTGGCCGTCCGTTCCCGCGACCTCGACCACGACCGTGCCGGTACGGGTCGTCTTGGAAGTCGTGGACGTGATCTCGAGTTCGACGACGGCGGGCATATCGGGCCGCAGGCGACTGATGGGCACGAGATCGCCGGGGTCGGAGAGCCGGAAGGGCACGTACCACAGCAGGTCGGTGACGCTGTGCAATCCCAGCCGCGCCAGTTTCTTCGCGCTCGTCGCCCCGAGGTGACGTGCGAGGTTCTGGTAGAAGAAGGGCCGCAGTGCCGCGTCGTTAGCCATGGCGCATGATCCACAGGTCGGGGGAACGCTGGCCGGCGGCGAGCGACTGGACTTCGATGTTTTGCGCCTGCAGAACCGGCAGGACGGAGCGCAGCATATTCGTCGCGTGGACACTGTCCCCGACGAAGACCGTGACGACGTCGTCGGCGGTTAGCGGCAGCGTTTGCAGGCACGAGGAGATCGACGCGCCACGGTCTGCGAGGTTGAACCGAAGCCCTCGCACCTCGGTGTCGGCGACGCACGCCTGCGCAATCGAGGCCGGGTCCTCATCGGAGTCGACGAGGCGAGATATCCCCCACTCGGTACAAACCGCATAGACCTGCGGGTCGTTGTGCGTCGGTGCGACATGCACGTCGATGCCCTCGGCGCGCAGTTGCGGATCGTTCGCGACTTCGCGTGCGAGGTCTGCGAGCGCGTTGCTCGCGGGCAGTACGGTGACGTCGGTGCTGCCGCAGTCGATGATCGCGCGCACCAGCGCCGAGCGGGAGGGGGCGAGCGCCGTCACCGCTCCGCAGCGGGCCAGTTCCTCGAGCAATCCGACGGCGTTCGTCGTCGCGACGATGCCGTGCGGGTCGATGGGCGCTTGGAGGTGGCGCACCAAGACCTGATGGGCGGCCGTGGCTGGCAGTGCGAGTTGCGGATGATCGGTGTGGACGTGGACGTGCCAGTGGTCTTCTTGCCCGGCCACGACCGCGACAGAGTGCCCGATATCGCTTAGTCGGCTGCGCAGGTGGGCTGCGCCGCGCCGGTCGGTCACGGTCACGTACATGACCTCGAATTCGCCCTCGTCCGGCAGGCAGGAGCCATCGCCGCTGGGGTGGGAGTCGCTGAGTTCCCACGGGATCGGGGCCCGGTCGGTGACGCCGAGAGCCTGAGCGAACGCGTCGAGCAGGACGACGTATGAGGCGGCGCCGGCGTCAATCGAGACGGGCGTACCGATCTCGGCTCCGAGCCGCTCGCCCGTCGTCGCAAGCGAGGCGATTCCCGCGGCCTGCGCGCACTTGGCGACGTCGGCGAGCGTCGCGGTCATGGGGAGCTTGACTACGGCTTCGGCGACCTCGCGGGCGACCGTGATGATCGTACCTTCGACGGGTTTGGCGACGGCGTCGCGCACAGCGATCGCGACTGCGTCTAGGGCGCGAATGAGGTCCGTCGCGCTCGCTTCGGTGACGCCCTCGAAGGTGCGCGCGAGGGCCTGGAACGCCTGGGAGATGATGATGCCGGAGTTCCCGCGGGCTCCCCACAGGGCGCCGTGGGCGACGGCGGCGGTCAGGGCGGGTAGGTCGGCGTCGTCCCCGATGAGTTGAGCCTGGCGAGCGCCGGCTGTGACAGTGAGCACCACGTTGGTTCCGGTATCGGAATCCGGCACCGGAAAGACGTTGAGCGTATCGACGCGGGTGCGTACGGCAGCGAGCGCGCGCAGGGCTTCGGTGAGCCAGGCGCGGGCGCGGTGGGCGTTGAGGGTGGTGGGTGTGGTGTCCATGTGTATCGCAGGTTACCGCCGATGTCTGACACAATCACCTCTGTGGCCTACGGCACGGGCGCAAGGGTTTGGGTTTTAGCGACAAACCTGTGTATTCTTGACCGGTTGCTCTATGTCGGTTGATGCCGACGCGAGCGCCTGATAGACCTCCCGCACCGGCGGGAAATCGTTAATCCGAGGAGAAGAACCGTGGCTGCCACCTGCGACGTCTGCGGCAAGGGCCCCAGCTTCGGCAAGAGCGTGTCGCACTCGCACGTGCGCACCTCGCGCCGTTGGAATCCGAACATTCAGCGCGTGCGCGCCCTCGTCGATGGAGCTCCGAAGCGCCTGAACGTGTGCACTTCCTGCCTCAAGGCTGGCAAGGTCGCGCGCAACACCAAGTAAGCGCAAACGCAAAAAAGAGGACGGCAACCCCGTCCTCTTTTTTCTTGCCCGGCTGCCGCTATCCCTGGCCGAAGTGGTCCCAGCCGCGGGCCGCCTCCGGATCGATGCCGGTAAGTGCTCCGCCCTCGCAGTCCTGAAGCACACGTCCGATCGCCGTGAAGCCGTCTGGTAGCTCGGTCCCGGAATGGAACGTGGCAAGCAGGGCGTGGTCTTCTCCCCCGGAATGCCACCAGGAGTTCGCCAGCGCCTTGCCCTCGCTGGGAGCAAGACTCTCCGCGATGCTCACTAGTCCCGGCAGGTCGCAAGGGGGCGTGAGCTCGATGCTCACACCGCTAGCGCGCGCGAGCCGTCCGAGATCACGGACCAGGCCATCGGAGATGTCCATCGCCGCGCTCGCGCCCACGTCAGCGGCGCTGACGCCAGCGGTGAGTGGGGGCTGGGGCCGCCGATAGATATGCCAGGCGTATTGCGCCCACTGGTCGGCGCTCGCGCCACTTTCCGACAGGTCCTGCCAGTCATCGGCGAGCCGGGCGGGAATCTTTCCCGCCGTCGCGAGCGCGAGGCCCGCCGCCGAAAACCCGAGTGTGCCAGCAACCGCGACGGTATCTCCGGGACGAGCGCCAGCGCGGGTAAGCGGCTTCCGCCCGCACAGCGAGCCGAGCGCCGTCACGCTCACCATGATCTTTTCGCCGCCAGACAGGTCCCCGCCCGCGACGCCGACCGGAGATCCCCACGCAAAGGCTCCGGCCTCGCACGCCTGGCGCAGACCGCGCGCGAAGTCCTCAACCCAGGCCAGCGTGGTCGACGGCGGCATCACGAGGCCGATCAGGAGTTGCGTGCCGGCCGCGCCCATCGCAGAAATATCTGACAGGTTTTGCATCGCGACGCGCCAGCCGATATCACCGCCCGTCGACCAGGCGGTGCGGAAGTGCCGGTCCTCCACCATGACGTCGGTGCAGGCGACGACGCTGCCGTCATCGGCGGGCAGCACTGCGGCGTCGTCGCCGTTGTCGATCACCGTTCTGCCTGCGGGCAGCTGCGGGATGATCCGTGCGAGAAGCTCGTCTTCTGCCAGCTGGCCAATGGTTCGGTTTAAGTTCGTCACGATTGAACCGTACAGTGAGTATGTGCCCTCCTTGTTGTTTCGCCGCCGCAGTGGCGGCATCGCTGTCACGTGTGCTGGCGTCCTTGCGCTGTCGGCCTGTGCGACCCCAGTGCACTTGACGCCCGGCGCGCAGGCACCCGATCCGATCTGCGCCCGCGTGCTGCAAAAGATGCCGCGCGAGATCCAGGGGATGAAGCAGATCCCGACCGACGCTCAGGGCACCATGGCCTATGGCACGAGCGAGGCTCCCATCACGATCCGCTGCGGTATCGCGCCCCCGCCCCCGACGACCGATCGCTGCCTCTCGGTGAGCGCGTCGACGTCAAAGGACGGCGAGAAGGACGCGATCGACTGGATCAACCCGGAGGCCGGCTCCGAACTCATCCCGCCGCACGCGCCCGATTCGGCCTGGACGTTTTTGAGCTACGGCCGCTCCCCTGCCGTCGAGGTAATCGTCCCCGCGGAGACGGGGCTCGAACAGCCCACGGCCGTCCTGTTAGCGATGGCAAGCGCTCTCAAGGTCGTCGAAGCGACAAAGCACTGCGTCGGTTCGACCGACGTCGTGGGCGACCGCTCCGGAAGCTAGCGCAGCCCGATCTTGCGGCTCAGCGCGAGTTCAATCAGTTCGGTCACGAGGTCCCGGTAGCTCAATCCCGTCTGCTGCCACATGAACGGGTACATCGAGTAGGGCGTCATGCCCGGCATCGTGTTGATCTCGTTGATGAGGATCTCGCCATCCTCGGTGTAGAAGAAATCGACGCGTGCAAGGCCTTCGCATTCGAGCACTTGGAACGTGCGGGCTGCGGCATCCGCGATGCGCTCCGCGACGCCCTCGGGCAGGACCGCCGGCGCTTTCATCGTGACGGCGTTGTGGGAGAAGTACTTGGTCTCCCAGTCGTAGAACTCGCCGTCGGCGAGGTCCATGACGACTTCCCCGACCGGGGCGACGCGCGGCGTGCCATCGCGGCCGCCGAGGACCGCGACCTCGATCTCGCGGGCGGTCACGCCCGCCTCGATGATGACCTTCGGGTCGTGCTCGTGGGCCGTTTCGATGGCGGCGGGCAGGTCCGCGAAATCCTCGACCTTGGTGATGCCGAGCGAGGATCCAGCGCGGGCAGGTTTGACGAACAGCGGCAGCGCGAGTGCCTCACACCGGGTAAGGACGGCTGCGCGTTCGGTTCGCCATTCATCGTTTGTTACGGGCACGTACGGGCCGACGGGCAGGCCGGCCTGTTCGAGGATGACCTTCGTGAAGTGCTTGTCCATGCCGGCCGCCGAGGCGAAAACGCCGGAGCCGACGTAGCGCACGCCGAGCATCTCGAACTGTCCCTGCACGGTGCCGTCCTCACCGAAGGGGCCGTGCAGCAGCGGGAAGACGACATCGATGACGCCATGGTCGGTGCCGTCCTCGATCCCGATCAGGCGCACCTCGCCATCCGTGGTGCGCACGAGCGTCACCGCTGGCGCATCCGTCGGGACCTTGGCGGTGCCGCCGTCCAGAGCTTCGGGGTCGGGTGGGACGAGGACCCAGGTGCCACCTCGAGTAATGCCGAGGACGAGCACGTCGAAGCGATCGGTGTCGATATTGCGTAGTACTCCCGCGGCCGTGAGGCAGGAGATCGAGTGTTCCCCGCTCATCCCGCCGATGAGCAGCGCGATTCGGGGTGTGCGTCCGGTGGATTCCATCTCATCCAGACTAGCGCCCGGCTGGCGCTTTGGAGGCCTCGGCCACGGCGTTAGGCTGGATGGCAAGAGAATTGTGTCGTAGCTGAAGGATCATCATGCGTCGTTCGATTATTGCGGCCGTCGGCATAAGCCTGCTAGCCCTTTCTGCCTGTTCCGCTTCCGTCAACACCGACTCCCCCGCGCCGAGCAGCGCCGCACCGTCTGCCACGGCCAGCGCGAGCGAAAGCGAGAGTCCGGAGGCGACCAGCGCGGAACCGTCAACCGAGTCAACGACGAGCGAAGCCTCGCAGCAGGGCGGCTCAAGCGAGGTCAAGGCTGAAGAGATCCACGGCAAGATCTTGCTCACGAGCGAGGCCGGCCCGCAGGACTCCAAGGGCCTGCACGGCAAGATCGTCGTCGGCCAGGGCGGCTGTATCTCCTTCGTCCCGGTGCCGGGCGGCGGCCGTCCGCTGCCGATCCTCGCCCCCACGGGCTCCAGCTACGACGGCAAGGACACCGTCACCATCGGCTCCAACAGCTACCGCTTCGGCCAGGTCGTCGACCTCGAAGGCATCGGGTACTCGGGCGATGAAGTGAAGTCCGCCGCGGGCAACCGTTGCGATGCCGCCAACGTCATGTGGCTGGTGAAGAAGGGCTAACGCCGCTCGTCCTTATGGGGGCGCGACAGCAGCGACTTCATCATCGCCTGCAGGTCCACCCCATCGAAACAGGCGTCGACGACGGCGTCGGTCAGCGGCATCTCGACTCCGACAGACCGGGCGAGGTGCTGCACGGACCGGCTCGTCTTGACGCCCTCGACGGTGCCGCCCGCCGCGGTGATGGCCTCCTCGAGGCTCATCCCGCGCGCGAGGTGCGCACCGAACGTGTGATTGCGCGACAGCGGGGACGCACACGTCGCGACGAGATCCCCCATCCCGGCTAGGCCCGCCATCGTCTTCGGATCCGCGCCGAGCTTGAGCGCGAGCCGCGTGATCTCGGCAAGGCCGCGCGTGATGAGCGTGGCCTTCGTGTTGTCGCCGAATCCGGCGCCGACGGCCATCCCGACGGCGATTGCGATGACGTTCTTCACCGCGCCCGCGAGCTCGACGCCGATGACGTCGGTGTTGAGGTAGGGACGGAAATAGTCGGTGATCGTGAGGGCCGCGACGCGCTTGGCGCGTTCCGCGTCCTCGCAGGCCATGACGGTCGCGGTCGGCTGTTTCGCCGCGATCTCCTTCGCGAGGTTCGGCCCCGAGACGACGACGATCTGGGAGCTGTCGACGCCCGTCGCATCGACGAGGACCTCGCTCATCCGTAGGTCGCTGGAAAGCTCGACGCCCTTCATGAGGGAGACGAGCGTGACTTCCTTAGGCCAAGACTCGATCTGCTCCAGCACCGAGCGCGCCGACTGCGCGGGCACGGCGACCACGACGACGTCGGCGCCCGAGACCGCCTCGGTGATGTCGGTCGTCGCGCTGATCGATTCCGATAGCGGGAAGCCGGGCAGGCGCGAGGAGTTGTGGTGGTTCGTGTTGATATCCGCGACCGTGGCCTCGGATCGGCCCCACATCACCGACGGATGGCCGGCGTCGGCAAGGACCTGAGCGAACGCGGTACCCCAGGCGCCGGTCCCCAAAATTGCGATGCGCGGCGTAGGAGTGAAATCGGAAGAGAGTTGCATGGTGTGGTTCGTTCGGGTTACTTCTTCGGGCGCGGGTCGCCGTCGATGGCCATATCCCAGATGTGCTCGGGCGGCTCTTCGCCGCGGAGCTCGGCGACGCCGGCGGTCAGATCGGCCATGATGCGGCGCATCGCCTCGCGGGCGATTTCGCCGGTCATCGGCTGGCCGCGCAGGTCATCGAGGTCGACTGCGGGCAGCGCGGAGACGTAGACGGGGTGGTTGATCCCGAGCTTCGGCTTTGCGCCGTAGCGTTCGAGCAGTTCCTGGGTGCCCCACTGGGCGACGGGGATGACGGGCACACCGGTCTCCAGCGCGAGGCGCGCGGTGCCGGTCTTGGCCTTCATGGGCCACATGTCAGGGTCGCGCGTCAGGGTGCCCTCGGGGAAGATGCCGACGCATTCGCCGGCGCGCAGGGCGCGTCGTGCCTGGTCGAGGGCGGACGACACGTCGCGGGTGCCGCGCTTGACCTCGATCTGGTGCGCAGCGCCGATCATCCGTCCGACGACGGGGATGCGGAACAGTTCCGACTTCGCGAGGAACTTCACCGGGATCTGCTGGGCGACGAGGAAGTGCGCGAAGGTCAGCGCGTCCATGTTGGTGACGTGGTTGGAGACGGCGATAAACCCGCCCTCGCGGGGCAGGTTGTCCTCGCCAGACCACCGCGGTTCGGTGTACAGCGCCATGAGGGGCCGTGCGATGCCCTCGATAAACCGGTACATGGGCGGGTAGGTGCGTCCGAAGGACATCTTCATGCTTAGACCATCTCCACATCCGCGCCGAGCGCGGCGAGCTTGCCAAGGAAGTCTTCGTAACCTCGGTTAATGAGCTTGATGCCGGACACGTTCGACGTGCCCTCCGCGGCGAGGGCCGCAATGAGGTGGGAGAAACCGCCGCGCAGGTCGGGCACGGTGATGTCCGCGGCCTTCAGCGGCGTCGGGCCCGAGATGACGGCCGAGTGGTTAAAGTTGCGCTGACCGAAGCGGCAGGGCGTGCCGCCGAGACACTCGCGATAGACCTGAATGTGCGCACCCATCTTGCGTAGCGCGTCGGTGAAGCCGAACCGGTTTTCGTAGACCGTCTCGTGCACGATCGACAGGCCATAGGCCTGCGTGAGGGCGACGACGAGCGGCTGCTGCCAGTCGGTCATGAAGCCGGGGTGCACGTCGGTCTCGAGCACGATCGAGTTGAGCTTGCCGCCCGGATGCATGAAGCGGATGCCGTCGTCGGAGATCTCGAAGTCGCCGCCGACCTTGCGGAAGATGTTGAGGAACGTCATCATCTCGGGCTGGGTCGCGCCCTTGACCGTGACCTCACCGCCGGTGGCGAGGGCCGCCGCGCCCCACGAGGCCGATTCGATGCGGTCGGACAGCGCAGTGTGGTTGAAGCCAGAGAGTTCGGAGACGCCCTCGATGCGGATGACGCGGTCGGTGTCGACCGAGATGAGCGCGCCCATCTTTTGCAGCACGGCGATGAGGTCCATGATCTCGGGCTCGATCGCTGCGTTGCGCAGTTCCGTCTTGCCCTCGGCGCGCACGGCCGTCAGCAGCAGCTGTTCGGTCGCGCCGACGGACGGGTAGCGCAGTTCGTATTTGGTGCCCTCCAGGCCGTTGGGCGCCGTGATGTGGATGCCCGTCTCGGAGTGCTTTTCGACGTGGGCGCCAAACTCGCGCAGAATGTCGAGGTGGTAGTTGATAGGCCGGTCACCGATCCGGCAGCCGCCGAGGTCCGGGATGAAGGCCTCCCCGAGGCGGTGCAGCAGCGGGCCACACAGCAGGATCGGGATACGCGAGGAGCCGGCGTGGGCGTCGATGTCGGCGAGTCGCGCCAAATCGACGTTGGACGGATCCATCGTGAGGGTGCCCGCGACCGGGTCCGACTCGACGGAGACCCCGTGCAGGGACAGCAGACCGGAGACGATTTCGACGTCGTTGATCTGGGGAACGTTCCGCAAGACCGACGTACTCGTTCCGAGCAGCGATGCCACCATCGCTTTGGATACGAAGTTTTTGGCTCCTCGAACGGTAATTTCACCAACGAGCGGTCGGCCGCCGGTGACCCGAAGCACCGATTTCATTTCGTCCTCACTGCCCGGCAGTATAGGGCCCAGTAGATAAGCTGCCTTCTTCATCCACCTTACGGCGGACCGACCCTATTATGCCTGGTGAACAGGAGGTGTCTTCGCCTCCAGCAGGGTGTGAGGTTTGAAGGACGAACGCTGGTGTTCAAACGCCGTGATTTCGCTCTCGTGACGTAGCGTCAGCGCGATATCGTCGAGCCCTTCCAGCAGCCGCCAGCGGGTGTAATCGTCGATAGTAAACGGGCAAACGAAGCTCCCGCACGTGACGGTTCGGGCCACCAGATCGACGGTCACCTCGGTGCCGGGCTCGGTCTCTAAGAGCTTGAGGAGGGTCTGGTAATCCTCGTCGGTGATAATTCCCGCAACGAGTCCCTGCTTGCCGGCGTTGCCGCGGAAGATGTCGGCGAACTTCGGTGACAGGACGACGGCGAAGCCGTAGTCACACAGCGCCCACACGGCGTGCTCGCGCGAGGAACCGGTACCGAAGTCGGGGCCGGCAACGAGGACCGAGCCGGCGTGATAGGCATCGTTGTTCAAAACGAAGTCCGGCTCGTTGCGCCACGCCGCGAACAGCGCGTCTTCGAAACCGGTTTTCTTCACGCGCTTTAAGTAGACGGCGGGGATGATCTGGTCGGTGTCGACGTTGGAGCGCCGCAGCGGGACGCCGATGCCGGTATGGCTCGTGAACTTTTCCATGGCTACTCCCTCAAATCGGCGGGCGAGGACAGGGTGCCGCGCACGGCCGTGGCGGCCGCGACGAGCGGCGAGACAAGGTGGGTGCGTCCGCCTTTGCCTTGCCGTCCTTCAAAATTGCGGTTCGAGGTCGAGGCGCAGCGCTCCCCTGGCGACAGCTGGTCTGGGTTCATGCCAAGGCACATAGAGCAGCCCGCGAACCGGAACTCGGCACCGAAGTCGGTAAAGACCTGATCGAGGCCTTCCTGCTCGGCCTGCAGTCGTACTCGGGCCGAGCCTGGGACCACGAGGACGCGCACGTTCGGGTGGGCCTTGCGGCCGCGCATGATGTCGGCGGCGGCGCGCAGATCTTCGATCCGGCCGTTGGTACACGAGCCGATGAAGACGGCATCGACGGGGATGTCGCGCAGCTTGGTGCCGGGTTTCAGGTCCATATAGGCAAGGGCCTGCTCGATCGCTTCGCGCTCCGCGTCGCCGCCGGCCTCGACGGGGTCGGGCACCGAGGCAGACAACGGGGCACCCTGCCCGGGGTTCGTCCCCCAGGTCACGAAGGGCTCGAGGTCGGCGGCTTCGAGCGTCACCTCGGCATCGAAGATGGCGCCCTCGTCGGTGCGCAGGGTCTTCCAATATTCGACGGCGGCATCCCAGTCGGCGCCCTGTGGCGCGTGCGGGCGGCCCTTGAGGTAGGCGAACGTCGTCTCATCGGGCGCGATCATGCCGGCACGGGCGCCGGCCTCGATCGACATATTGCAGATCGTCATCCGCGCTTCCATCGAGAGCTTTTCGATGGCGCTGCCGCGGTACTCGAGCACGTACCCCTGCCCGCCGCCGGTCCCGATCTTCGCGATGATCGCGAGAATGATGTCCTTGGCAGTCGTCCCCTCGGGCAGTTCACCATCGATCGTGATCGCCATCGTCTTAAACGGGGCGAGCGGCAGGGTCTGGGTCGCGAGCACGTGTTCGACCTCGGAGGTTCCGATGCCAAAGGCGAGCGCCCCGAACGCGCCATGGGTGGAGGTGTGGGAGTCGCCGCAGACGACGGTCATGCCCGGCTGGGTGAGCCCGAGCTGCGGGCCGACGACGTGCACAATGCCCTGTTCAGCGTCCCCGAGCGGGTGAAGCCGGACGCCAAATTCCTCACAGTTGTTCCGCAGCGTCTCGATCTGCAGACGCGAGATGGGGTCCGCGATGGGCGCGAAGATATCTTCCGTAGGCGTGTTGTGATCTTCGGTCGCAATCGTTAAATCCGGTCGCCGAACCGGCCGCCCGGCGAGACGGAGCCCGTCAAACGCCTGCGGCGATGTCACCTCGTGGAGGAGGTGGAGATCGATGTAGAGCAAATCGGGCGCGCCTGCTTCACCGCGACGCACCACATGATCCCGCCACACTTTCTCCGCCAATGTGCCTAGCATGGTGGTAAATCTCCCTGGAACCGAACCCAAACGCAGTTGCGTCTCAAGCTCTGAGATGAGAGTATTGGGCTATGGACAACTCGAGTGGTGTTGGTGTTCTCGACAAAGCCGCGCTCGTATTGGGGGCCTTAGAGTCCGGCCCCGCAACACTGGCGCAGCTTGTTGCCGCGACCAAGCTAGCCCGCCCGACGGCGCATCGGCTTGCGGTCGCCTTAGAGTTTCACCGCTTCGTCGCCCGCGACATGCAGGGCCGCTTCGTTCTCGGCCCGCGCCTTGGTGAGCTCGCATCCTCGGCCGGCGAGGACCGACTGCTCGCGGCCGCCTCTCCGATCCTGAAGGTCTTGCGTGACCACACGGGTGAATCCGCGCAGCTCTACCGCCGCCAGGGCGACCACCGCATCTGTGTCGCCGCCGCCGAGCGCCCCATGGGTCTGCGTGACTCCATCCCGGTCGGCGCCACGTTGTCCATGCTCGCCGGTTCCGCGGCGCAGATCCTGCTCGCGTGGGAAGAGCCCGACCGGCTGCATCGCGGCCTGCACGGCGCTTCTTTTACCGCGACGGTGCTCTCGGCGGTGCGTCGCCGTGGCTTTTCGCAGTCCGTTGGCGAGCGCGAACCCGGCGTAGCGTCCGTGTCGGCGCCTGTGCGCGGACCGTCTGGCCGCGTGATTGCCGCCGTCTCGGTCTCGGGCCCGATCGAACGCATGGGCCGTCAGCCGGCCCGCCTGCATGCGCAGGCCGTCGTCGCGGCCGCTAACCGGCTGTCGCAGGTCATGCAGCGCACGGAAGCCTAAGTACGCTCCCCTAGCCGCTCATAGGCGCGGACAAACTGCGCCAGCCCCGCGTCCCACGTGTGCGCGATCGGATGCGTAAGGCAGTAGTCGCGCAGTGCGCGCAGCCGCTCGCGATCCCGGTGCAACGACACGAGGGCAGCGCTCATCTCTTCGTCGCTCGTCACTTCCAGGCCGTCGCGGCCATGGGTGATGAATTCTGCGATGCCTGACCCGCGGCGATAGATCACGGGAAGACCCGCAGCGCGCGCTTCGAGCGCGGCGATCCCGAATGCTTCTTTGATGACCGGCGAGATAAAGAGGTCCGCGTCGCGATAGGCCCCAGCCAGTTCCTGCGGGCCGACGCGTCCCAATATGCGCACCGGTGCGCCATGACGGATGAGACGCGCGAGTTCTGCGCGCTGCGGCCCATCGCCGTAGACATCGAGCCGCACGGGCGCGCCCCTCCGAGCATCGGCCACGAGCTTCGCGAGTGGTAGGACACGTTTGCGGCCCGCGAGCCGCGTCGCGGTGACGACACGCAGCACGCCAGCGGCCTCGCCCGGCCGAGCGATTCGCCGGATGCTACCCCATGGCTCCCGCTCGATCAGGTTGGGCAAGACGTCGACGGTGACGCGTCCGCGCGCGGCTGCCTCGATCGCGTCGGCAGCCGGGCTCGAGACCGCGGTGAGGATCATGCCGCGCTCCTGCCACGCCTGAAGCGGATTGACGAAGCGGTACCACGGCGTCGCGTCGATGAGGTGGCAGTGCCACGTGATCACCGCTCGCGTGTCGGTCGCGAGGCACGCGGTCGTCGCCATGCGCGCGAACGGCGAGACGATCCCGGTATGGATGTGCACGGCATCGAAGATCGGAAGAAGTTCCCGTAGGCGGCCTGAAACCCACGGGTTGACGGGCAGATCGCCGGGCATTCGCGTGGTCAGGCGCAGGACCGTCACGCCCTCGGACACCTCGGTGTGTTCGCCCCGCTCGGAGCCATCGGGCGTCGCGGTGATGACCGTGACGTCGTGCCCGGCTGCCGCCAGCGCCCATGCAAGGGAGCGCACCTGGGTCTCGATCCCGCCAAGACGCGGTGGATAGCAGTCGGAGACGAGGGCAATTCTCATATTGCCATTGTGCCCTGCACCAAAGATATATAGCGCCACCAAAACATAATGTAGTATAAGTACTACATTCGATTGCCAATGTTCGACGTAGGAGTACATGTGACCACACCACTCATGATCGAAGCCCGGGAGGTGAACTTCTCCTATGGAAAGAACCATGTGCTGCACGATGTGTCGCTCACGATCGAACCGGGAGAGGTCGTCGCCCTTCTCGGCCCCAACGGCGTCGGAAAGACCACACTGGTAGAAAACCTCGTCGGGACACTGTCCCCGTCCAGTGGCCGGCTGGAAGTCTTTGGCGAAACCCCCAGCAGCGGCAACTCCGCCTTCCTCACGCGCATCGGTCTCGTCCAGCAACACTGGGCGGACCACCCCAAGTGGCGGGTCGTCGAGCATCTGACGTGGATCGCCGCCGCGCACCGCTCAGCCGGCCGCCGGGTGCGCGATATCACCGAGACCCTCGAAGCCGTCGGCGTCGCAGACAAGGCAACCGCCGTCCTGCGCACGCTTTCGGGCGGTCAGCGTCGCCGCGTCGACCTCGCCGCGGCCCTGCTCGCCTATCCCCCGCTACTGATTCTCGACGAACCTACAACCGGCCTGGACCCGGCCGGCAAGGCACAGATCCACGACCTCCTCGATTCGGTGATCGATGAGGGCGTCACAGTGTTTCTCACGACGCACGACCTCAGCGAGGCAGAAAAGCTCGCGAGCCGGATCTTCATCATGAACAATGGTCGCATCATCGCCGACGGAGCCCCCTGGCAGCTCCGCGAAGAACTCGTGGCTCCGGTCCAGGTGACCTGGCGCGCCGAAGGCAAGCAACACGTGCACGCGACCAACGAGGTCGAAGCCTTCGTCGCCACGCTCCCGTTGAGCGAGATTTCCCATCTGACGATCACGCGGCCGACCCTCGAAGATGCCTACCTGTCGATCATTGGAAAGGATGACGACGCCGCATGAGTATCACCGATCTAGCACACGCCATTGGCTCGCAGGTCAAGGCCGATCTACGTCCCCATCTCGTAGGAACCGGGCTGCTCGGATTCATCTTCGTGCCCGCCGTATTCGTCCTCGCGGCGCGTCAACTGGGCGATGAAGCCGTGAGTCCCGCGACGGGAGGTACGTACATGATCGCGAGCATCATCGCGGTCATCGGCGCTCTCATCGCCATGTCTGTCATGAGCGAGATGTATGCCGAACGCATGGCCGGCACGCTGCTTCGGGTGCGTATCCTCCCCAACGGCCCCCTCATCTGGTCCGTCGGCAAGACCCTCACCACGACGGTCGTCATGCTCGGCACGCAGATCCTCATCTTTATCGCCGCTCGGATCTTCCTCTTCGACTTTGATATTCCGACCTCCCGCCTCCTGCTGGGCCTTGCCATTGCCCTGCTGGTCATCCTTGCCTGCGCCCCGCTCGGCTTCGTGTTGGGATCACTCATCCGTGGGACCTACACCAACCTCCTCGGCACGCTCGTGTTCGTGGCGGTGATGATCACGTCGGGAACATTCTTCCCACTGGAAGTCCTGCCGCGCTGGGTCCAGCTCATCCACCAGGTGCTCCCCTTTTACTGGGCGGGACATCTCGCACGGGCCACCCTGCTGGGAGGCGAGGCGGCATTCGAGCCCATTGGCGAGTACATGCCGGTCTTGGCCACAGGAATTCTGCTCGCCTGGCTCGTGATCGGGTTTGGTCTCGCCGTCATCGTGATCCGTCGCTCCTTCCGAAACGAAACGATCTCCACGCTGTCGGGGATGCAGGCAAAGATCCGTTCGCAGGTGGGGATCTCGTGAGCGAAGAACAGGTCCACAACCGCATCGCGGTGCTGCGCGCGGATCGGGAAGTCTCGCGCCGGGAGCTCGCGGAGGCGCTCGGTGTCCACTACCAAACGGTGGGCTACCTGGAACGCGGCGAGTATTCGCCCTCGCTCGTGCTAGCGCTGCGGATCGCGAAGTTCTTTGACGTCCCGCTCGAGTCAGTGTTCTCCCTAGAGGAGTTCACGCCGCTCGGATAGGCAACGAAAAAACCCGCCGTGATGGCGGGTTTTTTCTCCTGTACCCCCAGCGGGATTCGAACCCGCGTTACCGCCGTGAGAGGGCGGCGTCCTAGGCCACTAGACGATGGGGGCCTAAGTCTTCAGTTATTGGTACCCCCAGCGGGATTCGAACCCGCGTTACCGCCGTGAGAGGGCGGCGTCCTAGGCCACTAGACGATGGGGGCAAGGACAATTGAGTGTTGTCGCTGGGGTACCAGGACTCGAACCTAGACTAACTGAACCAGAATCAGTCGTGCTGCCGATTACACCATACCCCAAGGGTGATTGGCTTTCGGATTACGGCGAAGTGTCACCGAAAGCCAACCGAAGGATTAATTTACCCGAGCGCGTCTCGTTCCCCAAATCATCAGGGGGTGAGAGACCTCACGGCTACTGGGCGAGCTTGTCCTTGAGCGCAGCGAGGCGCGCAAGGGTCTCGTCCTTGCCGAGGATTTCCATCGACTCAAACAGCGGCGGGGAGACCTGGCGGCCGGTGACGGCGACCCGCAGCGGGCCGAACGCGAACCGGGGCTTAATCTCCATCCCCTCGACGATCGCTTCGCGCAGCGCGGACTCGAGGCCTTCGAGCGTGAACTCGCCGGATTCGATCGCCGCGATACCGGCGGTAAGGACATCGCTGGCGTCGTCACGGAGCTTAGCGACGGCCTTCTCGTCGTAGGTGAGGTCCTTACCGTCCACGAAGAGGAAGCCCATCATGGCCGGGACTTCGCCGAGGAGCTGGACGCGCGTCTGCACCAGCGGCGCGGCCGCGGTGAGGATCTCGCGCTCGCGCTCGGTGAGCTCGTCGTAGGACTCGGCCTCGACAAGGCCCGCGGCCTTCAGGTAGGGCACGCAACGGCGCGCGAAATCGTCCTCGTCGAGCATACGGATGTGATCGGCGTTGATGGCCGTGCACTTCTTCACATCGAAGCGGGCCGGGTTCGGGTTCACGTCGTGGATATCGAACGCGGTGACCATCTCGTCTGCGGAGAAGATGTCGTTGTCGGGCGAGATCGACCAGCCGAGCAGCGCCAGGTAATTCACGAGGCCCTCGGGGATCATGCCGGCTTCGCGGTGCAGCAGGAGGTTGGACTCCGGGTCGCGCTTGGACAGCTTCTTGTTGCCCTCCCCCATGACGTAGGGCAGGTGGCCGAACTCGGGCAGGTACTTCGCGACGCCGATCTCGATCAGGGCACGGTACAGGGCGATCTGGCGGGGCGTGGAGGACAGGAGGTCCTCCCCGCGCAGGACGTGCGTGATCTCCATGAGCGCGTCGTCGACGGGGTTGACGAGCGTGTAGAGGGGTTCGCCGTTGGCGCGCACGATGACATAGTCCGGGATGGAGCCGACCTTGAAGGTCACGTCGCCGCGGACGAGGTCGGTGAAGGTGATGTCCTCGTCGGGCATCTTGATCCGGATGACGGGCTCGCGGCCGGCGGCCTTGAACTCGGCGATCTGCTCATCGGTCAGGTCGCGGTCGTAGTTGTCGTAGCCGAGCTTCGGGTTGCGGCCCGCCGCCTTGTGGCGCTCCTCGACCTCTTCGGGGGTGGAGTAGCACTCGTAGGCGTAGCCGGCCTTCAGGAGCTTGGCCACGACGTCGCGGTAGATGTCCATGCGCTGGCTCTGGCGGTAGGGCTCGTGTGGGCCACCGACGCCAACACCCTCGTCCCAGGTCAGTCCGAGCCAGTGCAGGGAGTCGATGATCTGGTCGAAGGACTCTTCCGAATCGCGCTTGGCGTCGGTGTCTTCGATGCGGAAGACGAAGGTGCCGCCCGTGTGGCGGGCGTAGGCCCAGTTGAACAGGGCGGTGCGCACCATGCCGACATGCGGCGTGCCGGTCGGAGAGGGACAAAATCGCACGCGAACGGGCGCGCTACTTGCGGGTGTTACAGCTGTGGTCTCCATGATGTCTCCAGTCTAGCCGCGCTCGCGCAGCGCTCGGTTGGTCAGCCGCGTGGGGGTTGCGGCGATCGGGTCTTCGGGCCACGGATGCTTCGGATACCGGCCCCGCATCTCGGCTCGGACCTGGGCGTAGGGGCCCGCCCAAAACGAGGCGAGGTCAGCCGTCGTCGCGAGGGTCTGGCCGCCGGGCGCGAGCAACTCGATCACGACGGGCTGATCGAGCACCGTCGGGGAAGAGGCCGCGCCGAAAAACTCTTGCAGCTTCGCCGCGATCCGTACCGAGTCGTCGGTATAGGACAGGGCGACGCTCCGCCCGGACGGGATCTCCAGACGCTCGGGGACGAGCTCATCGAGGCGCGCAGCCTCTGGCCACGGCAGGGCCGCCATGATGTCAGCACGCAGGTCCTCGCTGCGTGCGCGCTTGCCGTGCACGAGGCGGTCCAGGCACATCGCGAGGAGGTCCGGGTTCGTGGCGATCGCCTGGGCTGAGAAGTCCGGCCATGGCTCGCCGCGGCGCGCATGGAGGAACGCAAGCCGGTCGAGCAGTGAGGAGACGGCCGGGCTCGGCGCGTCGACGATGCCGATCCCATGCTCGGCGATGAGCTCGCGCGCAAGGGGGCGGGCGGCCTCCGGGTCTACCGCGATCGGCTGAGTGTGCAGGTCGATCACGCCGAGCCGGCGGCTGCGGGTGGCACGGACCGTGGTCCCGTGGATCTCGTGCTGCGTCGAGGAGGAGATGAGGTGGGCACCCGCGTAGTCGAGGAGGTCCTCCGGCAGCGGAGCCGCGGAGCGTAC
This sequence comes from Bowdeniella nasicola, assembly GCF_001907295.1. Taxonomy (GTDB): domain Bacteria; phylum Actinomycetota; class Actinomycetes; order Actinomycetales; family Actinomycetaceae; genus Bowdeniella; species Bowdeniella nasicola. The sequence continues at coordinate 4,093 of NZ_MQVR01000010.1, read as the reverse complement.
GAGAAAGGTCTGGCCGAGGCGCTGGACTTCGGCGATCGCGAGCCACGGCGAGCCAATCAGCGGAGAGTCCGTCGGGAGCTCGGCCCCGAGTCCGCTGGCCGTGAGATAGCGCAGAGAGTTCGCCGATCGGGCCCGCGCGATAAAGCCGGGGTGAGCGCGCGCGATCATGAGCGCGAGCGCGGCGTCGTTGTCGATCTTTCGGTTCGGGCGGGACGTAGCGCTGGCGCGAAGCGCTCGGGTGAGACGGCCGATGGTTCGCTTATCGGCGCCAGGGTTGGGCAATAACCGAGCATCGGAGCCCGGTGCCCGCCGCCCAGATTCGAGTGCGGCAGCGATCCGGGCCGCGCGCTCGACGCCGATAGCCGGGGCGAGCGCAAGCAGCGCTGCGCCCGTGCGCGGGTCGAGTGGGAGATCGGCGAGGCGCTCTCCCACGGCCGTGAGTTTGCCGTCGGCATCGGCCGCACCGAGTTCGACGAGACGAGCACGGGCAGGGGTGAGCGCGGCTGGCGGCAGCGGGTCGAGGAAACGCGAGTTCGACGCGTCCGGGTCGCCCCAAGCCGCGAGCGCCAGGGCCGCATCGGTGAGGTCTGCGGTGGCGGATTCGGGCGGATCGGCAGCGCGGAGCGCCGCGCATTCCTGGGGCGCAAGGAGGCGGTGGGCAAAGCCTGCCTGGGTGCGCCCGGCGCGCCCGGCACGCTGGGTCATCGCGGCCTTTGAGGCGCGCACGGTCACGAGGGCGGAGGCGTCGCGGGCGGCATCGTAGCGCGGCTGGCGGGACAGGCCCGCGTCGATGACGCCAACGACATCGGCGACGGTAAGGCCGGTTTCCGCGACGGACGTCGTCACGACGATACGGGGGCCGGAGTGCGGCCCGATCGCGCGGTCCTGGGAGTCGGCGGGCAGCGAGCCGTGCAGCGGCAGGACGGGTGCATCGGTGAGACCTCGCAGCGCGGCGACGCTCTCGTCGACGTCGCGCACGGAAGGCACGAAGACGAGGAGCGTCCCGGCCTCGACTCCACTGATCATCTCGGCGGTGTGGGCGGCAAGGAAGCGCAGGAAGTCGCGGCTCATGCCGCGCGCATCGAGGGCGGCCACACGTGCCGGCGGCGCAACGAAGGACGTGTCGACCTCGAACATGCGCCCGCTGGCGCTGTGGACGGGGGTCCCCTCTCCCATGAGTGCCGCGAGCGCCGCCGCGTCAGTCGTCGCGGACATCGCCCACAGGGTGAGGTCATCGCGCAGGTCGGCGATGTCGAGGGCGAAGGCAAGCGCGAGGTCGGTATCGAGGCTGCGTTCGTGCACCTCATCGAGGATGACAGCGCCGACGCCGGCGAGGTCGGGGTCGTGGATCATCCGCTGGATAAGCAGCCCCGTCGTGACGAACTCGATCTGGGTGCCACTGGAGCGTTTCGATTCGCCGCGGATCGAGTAGCCGACCCGCTGCCCGACACTCTCGCCGAGGAGGCTCGCGAGGTGGCGCGCAGCGGCGCGTACCGCAATGCGGCGCGGCTCGGCGACGAGGACGCGTCTGGTGGTCTCGAGCGCGGCCATGACCGGTACAAGCGTCGTCTTGCCCGAGCCCGGCGGCGCGGTGACGACGGCGCGCCGGGAGCCAGGGAGACGGTCGGCGAGTTCGGCCGCCGGCAACGTCGTGCGCTCGAGCACTTCTCCCCATGTACGCATACCAGTACGGTAGTCCACATGACGTCGCGGTATTTCCCAGACTTTTCCGAATTCTCCGCCGACCGGCTGCGCGAGCGTGGCTCCCTGAAATGGTCCACGTATCCCGACGCGATCGGCACCTGGGTCGCCGAGATGGATTTCGGGATCTCCCCCGCCATTGCCGCGACGATTCAGCGCGCTGCCACCGACGGCGCCTTCGGTTATCTCATCCCGGCGGACAAAGCCGCGATGCAGGACGCGAGCGCCGAGTGGTTAGGGCGCCGCTACGGCTGGGAGGTCCCACCCGAGACGGTCTTCGTCTACCCCGATGTGGTGGCGGTTCTCGAATCTGTACTCGAGCACGTGCTTCAGCCGGGCCTTCCCGTCGTCATTCCGACGCCGACCTATATGCCGTTCTTGTCCCACCCGGCGCTGCTCAAACGCGCGATCATCCAGGTCCCCTCTCGCGTTGGTCCCGACGGCCGCTACTCCCTCGATCTGGCGGGCATCGAGGCGGCGCTGAAGCCGCGCGGCGGCCTGCTCATCGTGTGCAACCCGTGGAATCCCGTCGGTCGAGTCCTGACGCGTAAGGAACTGGAAGATATCGAGCGCATTGTCATCGCGACCGGTGCGCGAGTTTTCGCCGACGAAGTCCACGGCCCGGTCGTTCTCGATGAGGACCGCCGACACATCCCCTATGCGTCGATCTCACCGATCGCGGCGTCCCACACGATCACGGGGACCTCGACGTCGAAGGGCTTTAACATCCCGGGCCTGAAGTGTGCCCAGGGCATCGTCACGAGCGAGGCGGATCGGGCGGCGCTGGCGGCCTGGGCCGAGCACTATGAGGAGCTCGCGAGCCCGCTCGGCGTGAAATGCACCGTCGTCGCCTACCGCGACAGCGATGACTGGCTCGCGGAAGTCCTCGACGTGCTGCGCGCCAACCGCGACCTGTTCGCCCGCGAGCTTTCCAAGGCCCTGCCGAACGCCGGCCACTACCCCACCGAGGGCACGTTCCTCGCCTGGATCGACCTGCGCCCCTATGGGATTACGGCTCCGGGCGAGTTCGCGCTACAGCAGGCTAAAGTCGCTGCGATCGATGGCGCGAACTGTGGCAGCCCGGGCCACTTGCGCGTGAACCTCGCGATGAGTCCCGACAACGTCATGGAACTCGTGCGGCGTCTCGCGGCGGCGATTACCGGCGAATCACGAGGTTCGTAAGTTCGCCGATCCCCTCGATCTCGCATTCGACGCGCTGGCCGTGCTCGATCGGGCCAACGCCGGCCGGGGTGCCGGTCAAAATGACGTCGCCGGGCAGCAGCGAACACACGGACGTCACATAGCTGATGAGCTCGGGGATCGAAAAGATCATGTCCTTCGTGTTGCCGTCCTGACGCAACTCGCCATCGACATAGCAGCGTACGGCCGCGTTCGTCGGGTCGAATTCCGCATCTGATTCCGGAATGACGAGGAACGGTCCGAGCGGACACGACGTGTCAAAACCCTTGCCTCGCGCCCACGTCGTATCGCCGCGCTGGGCGGTGCGGGCCGAGACGTCATTGCCGACGGTATAACCGAAGATGACTTCCTTTGCGCGCTCGATCGGCACGTCCTTGCACGGCCGCGAGATCACGACCGCGAGTTCGGCTTCGTGGTGGACGACGTCATCCCACGGCGGCAGCACGATCGGGTCATCGGGGCCGATGACCGCGGTGTTCGGGACGAAGAACATGATCGGCTCCGCGGGTACTTCCGAGTTCATCTCGGCGGCATGATCCGCATAGTTCTTCCCGATCCCGACGACCTTCGAACGCGGGATGATCGGCGAGAGGAGGCGCACCTCATCGAGCGGGACGCGCCGCCCGGTCGTCTCAAACCCGCCGAACAGCGGGTCGGTCCGCAGGGCCACGAGGTCATCGCCGTCGAGCACACCGTAGGTGATCTCGTCATTGTGGGTATAGCGCGCGATCTTCATAGGGCAAGCCTACGTCGATTTGGGATGATGGAGTCATGTCCGCGCTACGCCCTGCCCTGAACGTCCTCCTTGATGATCTCGACGACGAAGGGAAGCTGGACGATACCGATGCCCTGTTCGAGGCGTTTTCCTCCTGGGCGGCCGAGACTGGACGCCCCCTGTATGAGCATCAGGAGGAGGCCGCGCTCGCGATCCTCTCCGGCGCGCACACTATCGCCGCGACCCCGACCGGCTCCGGCAAATCGATGATCGCCCTGTCGACCCACCTCGCCTCGCTCGCCGCTGGCGGCCGCACCTATTACACGGCCCCGCTGAAGGCGCTCGTGTCGGAAAAGTTTTTCGACCTCATCTCGCTGTTCGGCGGCAGGTTCAACCGGTGGTTGCAACACCGGCCTGTTTCAGGGATTGTAGTGCTTCGCCGAAGACTTCGGCGGGGGTCTTCCAGCCGAGGGTCTT
>NZ_MQVR01000001.1 GCF_001907295.1 Bowdeniella nasicola | reverse complement strand
TGAGTTGTAGAAGATGAACTCGAGGATCACGCGGTGACCGCCCTGCTGTCCAGCACGACCACCCCGCTACACCACTATGAGGGACTCAACTGGACGCTCACGTTCGAAACCACCTCCCCGCGCTCCGCGCTCCTCGTGCTGGACGGAATGGAATCCTCCTTCATCGATCTCGACGATCCGGGCCACCTCGAATTCGAATACATGCAGCAGATGGACGCTGCCCTGTCCGTCGTGCGCCACCCAGGCCCCGTACGCGCACTGCACCTTGGTGGCGCGGGCTGCGCGCTCGCCCGGGCGTGGGCGCACACGCGGCCGGGTTCGCGCCAGCTCGTCGTCGAATGGGACGCGGTCCTCGCCGAGCTCGCGCGCGAGTACTGCGATATCCCCCGCTCCCCCGACGTGCGCATCCGCGTCGCCGAGGCGCGCGCCGCGCTACAGGGCTTTCCCGAGGGCCGCTGGGACGTCATCGTGCGCGACACCTTCGCCGGCGGCGCCGTCCCCGCCCACATGCGCACCTACGAAGTCGGCCTTAGCGCCCACCACGCGCTAAGCGAAGCGGGCCTTTACCTCGTGAACCTCACCGACCGGCCGCCGCTCGCGATGGCCCGCAGCGAGGTCGCGACCATCTCGTCGATCTTCGAGCACGTGGCCGTCGCGATCGACCCGTCGATCCTGCGCGGTCGGCGCTACGGCAATGCCCTGATCATCGCCTCGAAGGTCCCCTTCGATGAGGCCGCCCTCGCGCGCGCCTGCCGCGCCCTGCCACTGCCCGTGACGGTCCTTGTCGGAAGTAAGCTCGCGGAGTTCGCAGGCACGATGCCCGTACTGCACGACGAGCTGAATTAGCTCCCCTCGCGCCACGAACGCATGACGCGGCGCACGATCTGCGGCACCGACAGCGGAAGAATGCCTTCCGTTGCCAGGCGCGCACGCAGCTTGTGCCGGGAGATGAGGATGCCAGTCACGCCGATCGCCATGATCGGGACCATGACGAGCAGCGCGATCCGAAAATCGGTGGCAGAAAAGTTTTTATCGGGCGCGAGCGCATCGAGGATCACCCCGACCAACATGATCGCCGTGATCGAGGAGATGAACCCGCCCATGTTCACGAGCCCGCTCGCGGTCCCGTAGTGGTGGGGCGGCAGCGAGGTGCGGGCGAAGTCGAAGCCGATCGAGGACCCGGCGCCGCCGATCGCGAGCACGATGACGAGCAGCGTCCACAGCCACACGGGCCGCTGGCCGTCGACGGCGAGCACGGCGCTCCACGCGATGATGAGCGCGACGATGATCCCGAGGACGACGAGGGCGCGCTGCCAGGGGTGGCGCACGAGCATCGCCGCCACGGCCGGGCCGGCGGCGATCCCCGCGATCGAGTTGACGGAGATCAGCGCCGCTGCAGTCGCGGCGGAATATCCCTGCCCGACGGTCAGCAGCGGCATCCCCCACAAGATGAGGAAGACGTTCGGGCTGAACAGCAGCGCGAAATGCGTGAAGAACCCCAGCCACGTGCCCGGATGCCGCGTCACCGATGACAGGATCGCGCCGACGCGGTCGTGGTGGACGCTCTGTTGGTGCTCATCCGGGGTATCGACGATCGCGAGATAACCGAGCAGCGCGGTGAGGATCCCGGTCGCGGCGAGCGAGGCGAAGGCGGCGACCCAGCCGAACCGGCCGAGGATCGCGAGAAACGGCACGGCCGAGACGATGGGGCCGAGCTGACCGAGGATCGCCGTCAGCTGGGTCATGAGCGGGATGCGCCGAGTCGGGAACCAGGCCGGGATGAGCCGGATGACCGAGACGAATGCCGTGGCATCGCCGAGCCCGACGAGGACGCGCGCGCCGATGGCGATCGGATAGGTCGGGGCCGCCGCGACGCCGACCACCCCGAAGGAGGTACGGCCGGCGATCGCGATGATGTAGATCGCGACGGCGGCGAGCCACACGCGCATGGCGGCGGCGGGACGACCCTCAAACGTGAACGGCACGCACCTATCGTGCCACGCACGCTGTTAGGAGTGATCCTCCGGTTCATCGTCGCGGCGTGACTCGGGAAGTTCGCCGCGGTTGCCCTCTTCTGCCGCGCGCTGCTGGGTGACGAAATCGGCGAGGAAGGCCTCGGCCGCGGCACCGATCTCCTCGGCGCTCGGCACGTCGGTCAGCTCCGAATGGTTCGGCTGGCCACCGTCTTCGATGCGGTCGTCGTAGGACTTTTCCATCCACGCCAGCATCTGCTCCATGCGCTGGTCGCCTTCCAGCTCGGTGTCGATCGCGGCCGAGACCTGCAGCGAGGCCGCTTCCAGGTCACCGAGCGGCAGGGCCAGGCCCGAGACCTCCGAAATGCGGCGGATGAGCTCCGCGGCCGCCTGCGGGTACGAGCTTTGCGCGATATAGAACGGGATCCCGGCACCGAAACCGATGGCGTCAATCCCCGCCTGGCCGAACTTGTACTCGAGCGTAGAGGCCATCGAAGCCGCCCACTGGACGCTCCCGTCGACGATGTCATCGTCGGCGCCGAGCCCGTCGCGGTTCGCGTGCTTGACGACCTGGACGGGCCGGGTGTGCGGCACCGTCATCGGCACGGCGTGCACGCCGATGGCGAGGTCAGAGCCGAGTTCCTTCACGATCTGGACCACGTGTTCGGCGAAGGCTTCCCAGCCGAGGGAGGGCTCGGGACCGTGCAGGAGCGCGAGCTCGCGACCCTCATCGTCGCGCAGCAGGTCGACCGCGATCTCGACGGGCTGATAGTCGACGAAGCGGTTGCGCTCCATCGTGATGATCGGCCGCTGGGACGAGTAGTTGATGAACTGGTCCGAATCGAACGTGAAGACCCGCTCGGTGTGCAGCGACCCCACGAGGTTTTGGGCCAGCAGGTAATTGGTCTCGCCCGGTTCGCTTCGTGAGCCCATCGCGTGAATGAAGATTGGCGCGTGGGGCACCTCGCGGTGGCGGATCACGGCACCGTCATTGCGCGGGTAGTCAGATTTGGCGCGTCGGCCATGCTCACTCATGTTCCACCTCCAGGTCTGTGTCTCGTCGCGTCATATTGAGGATAACGTCTCGCTTCCCCTTGGCATTCCCATGCTGCGTGGCGGATAATGGAAGGCCGCCATTTTCCCCTTTGTCGAAAGGCCAGCCTCCGTGCAGAACAACTCGCGCGCCATGAGGGAGATTGAACATGAACAGCGTGTCGTCTCGAGGATCTATGCCCGACTCGATGCCCTGCGTTCACACTACCGCCATCAACTCGCCAAAGTTCGGCGGCAAGAACGCACTGGCAGCGCGCAGGCGCTCTCGGAGCGCGATGCCTTCGCCACGCACTATGAGGACACGCTCGCGCGCCTCGACGCGGTAGAAAACCGGCTCGTCTTTGGCCGACTCGACCTCACCGATGACACGACGCGCTACGTCGGGCGCGTCGGGATTAGTGATGAGGATCGCAAACCGCTGTTGATCGACTGGCGCGCGCCGAACGCCCGCCCGTTCTATCAGGCAACCGCGGCCCATCCGGGCGATGTCGTGCGACGCCGACACATCACGACCCGCGAGCGCACCGTCGTCGACCTGGAAGACGACCTGCTGAACGTCGAGGCGGCCGGCTCCGAGATGGCCGCGACCCTCACCGGCGAGGGCGCGCTGTTTGCCTCGATGTCGCAGGCACGCGATGGCCGCATGACCGATATCGTCGCGACGATCCAGGCGGAACAGGACGCGATCATCCGCGATAGCCCCGACGGCATCCTCGTCGTCCAGGGCGGGCCGGGCACCGGCAAGACGGCGGTCGCCCTGCACCGCGCCGCCTACCTGCTGTACGCGCACCGCGAGCGCATGGAGCGCGCGGGCGTCCTGCTCATCGGGCCGTCCTCGCTGTTCCTCGATTACATCGACCAGGTCCTGCCCTCCCTCGGCGAGACGAACGTCGTCGCGGCGACGATGGGCAGCCTGCTGCCCGGGGTCCGCGCGACCGAGCACGACGAGGCCGACGTCGCCGACGTCAAGGGCAACCTGTTCATGTCGCGCCTCGCCAAGCGGGCGGTGCGCGGCCTGCAGCGCCTGCCCGAAGAGGACCAGCGCCTTTCCGTCGAGGGCGTCGAGATCACGCTGAGGCGCGACCAGGTGGCCGCCGCGATGGAGCGCGCCCGACGGGCCGGCACGCCGCATAACGAGGCCCGCGTCGCGTTCGTCCTGCCGCTGCTGCGCGAACTCACCTCGCAGTACGCGAAGGCGCGCGGGATGGACGAGAAGGAGAACTACGCGTTCCTCTATGAAGACGTCCGGCAGGCGCGCGATGTGCGCGTCGCCCTGAACCTCGCGTGGATGCCGACGACCCCGACCGGGCTGCTCGAGCGCCTCTATGCCAACCGCGAGGTGCTCGCCGAATACGCCGACGAGTTCGACTCGCGTGAGCGCGAACTGCTCTACCGCTCCCCCGGCATGCCCTGGACGATCGAGGACGTGCCGATGCTCGACGAGCTCGCCGAACTGCTCGGCGAGCACGAGGGCGCCGAGGTCCGCCGCGAGCGCCTGGCCCGCGCCCGCGCCGCCCAGCAGGAGATCGAGTTCGCCTCCGATGCGATCGCCTCCCAAAACCTCGGCGCCGGCATGGTCTCGGCCGAAACCCTCGCCTCGCGCTTCACCGAGCGCGGACCCTCGCGCACCCTGGCCGAACGCGCCCGCGCGGACCGCACGTGGGCCTACGGCCATATCGTCGTCGACGAAGCCCAGGAACTATCCCCGATGGCATGGCGTTCGCTGCTGCGCCGCTGCCCGTCGCGCTCGATCACGGCGGTCGGCGATCTCGCGCAGCGATCGACGGCCGCGCCCGCGGCCTCCTGGCGCGCGACGATGGGCAAGGCCGGGCGCGAACACGTCCGCCAGGCCTCGCTCACGGTCTCCTACCGCACGCCAAAGACGATCCTCGACGCCGCGATGCGAGTGCTGCTCGCCTACGCGCCGGGTGACTACATCCCGGTCACGGCCGCGCGCGAAACCGACAACGCGCTGGAAGAAACCTACGGCCCGTGGCGCGAGATCCTCATCGACGTCGTCACCACCGAGCTGCGCGCGATGGGGCCGGGCCGCCTCGCGGTCATCACCCCGCACGACGTGCGAGACGAGGCCTATGAGCTCCTCGCGCCCCAGCTCGGCGCGTCAATGACGAACCCGCACGGGGGCCGGCTGCGCTCCCCGCTCGTCGTCATGGACCCGACCGAGATCAAGGGCCTGGAGTTCGACGTCGTTGTCCTCGTCGATCCGCGCCGGATCGCCGAGGAGGCCGCGGGCGATATCTACGTCGCGATGACGCGTCCGACGCGGCGGCTGCATGCCGTGCACCAGGGGCTGCCGGCGGGCTGGTTCGACTAGCGGCCTTTCCACGTGGCGGAACCCGTCTGTCAAAGCGAAAGAAGTGCGGCATGCTCGGTTTATGAAGGCCCTCATGCTCGAAAACCCTCATACCGATGCAGATCCCTTTCTTACCTCGGCTGGTCTCGCCGTCACCCGCCACCCGGGCGCGCTGCAGGGCGATGAACTGATCGAAGCCCTGCAGGGGGTGACCGTGCTCGGTATCCGGTCGAAGACGAATGTCACGGCCGAGGTGCTCAAGCGCTGCCCGTCGCTGCGCTGTATCGGGGCCTTTTGTATCGGCACGAATCAGATCGACGTGGCGGCCGCGACCGCCAAGGGCGTCGCCGTCTTCAACGCGCCGTTTTCTAATACGCGCTCGGTCGTCGAACTCGCGATCGGCGAGATCATCGCGCTCATGCGGCGCCTGACCCAGCGCGACCGTGCCCTGCACGAGGGCCGGTGGGAAAAATCCGCGGCCGGCGCCCACGAGGTGCGCGGCAAGACGCTCGGCATCATCGGCTACGGCAATATCGGCGCCCAGCTATCCGTCGTCGCCGAAGCCCTCGGCATGACCGTGGTGTTTTACGACAAGGCCGAAAAACTCGCGCTCGGCAACGCCCAGCGCATGCGCAGCCTCGACGAGCTGCTGCGCGTGTCCGATATCATCTCGCTGCACGTCGATGGCGTGACCTCGAACGCGTCGATGTTCGGCGCCGAACAGTTCGCGAAGATGAAGTCGGGCTCGATCTTTTTAAACCTCTCGCGCGGCTTCGTCGTCGACACGTATGCCCTGCGCGACCACATCCTCGAGGGCCATATCGCGGGCGCCGCCGTCGACGTCTTCCCGAGCGAGCCCAACGCCAACGGCGAGCCGTTCGACTGCGTTTTGCGCGGCCTGCCGAACGTCATCCTCACGCCCCATATCGGTGGCTCGACGCTGGAAGCGCAGGTCTCGATCGCGCAGTTCGTCGGCACCCGTATCTCCCGTTACGTCATGGACGGCACGACGAGCATGTCGGTGAACCTGCCGCGCCTCGCGCTCGACCCGAGCCAGGACACGAAGTTCCGCCTCACCTACGTGCACCGCAACACCCCGGGTGTCCTCGCGCTTATCAACCAGGCGCTCGCCGAGCACGGCGTGAACATCACCGGCCAGATCCTCGGCACGGCCGCGGAGATCGGCTACGTCATCACCGATATCGCCTCCGATATTCCCGACTCGTTCATCGCGGGCATCACTGAGCTACCCGACACGATCCGGCTGCGCATCATTGACCGCAAGGGTGTGACGCTCGCGGCGCATTCTGGGCAGGGCTATCGGTAGGTCGAACCTACGGTGGCGTAGGTAGAATGGACCCATGGTCTCCGACGTCACCTCCCGATCGCGCACCCATTACCCCGCCTCCGTCCCCGCGGAGATTTCGGTCCCAGATCTGACCCTGCCGGATCTGCTCGCTAAAGCGGTGGCCGATTTCCCCGATCACCTCGCGATCGACTTCCTTGGCCGCAAGACGAGCTATGCCAAGTTCGCCGACCGCGTCGACCGCGCGGCGAGCCTTTTCCATAACCTCGGGGTACGCCGCGGCGATGTCGTCGCGCTTGTCATGCCGAACTGCGCACAGCACGCAATCGCCGTCTTCGCCGCGCTGCGGATCGGCGCGATCGTTGCCGAGCACAACCCGCTCGCCCCGAGCGACGAGATCCAGGGCCAGCTCGAGCGCCACGGCGGCAAGGTCGTCGTGGCCTGGGAAAAGTCGCTCGACGCCGTCTGCCCGAGCGGGGATCTCAAGGGCCGCGTCGTCCTCGCCATGGACCTCACCCGGGACCTGCCGCATGTCACGCGCCGCCTGCTCTCGCTGCCGCTCGCGAAGACCAAGGCGCTGAAGGAGACAATGCGCTCCCCGATCCCCGCAGGCGTTGGCAGCTTCGTCCACTTCCTCAAGCGCGCGAAGCCCATCTCCGCCGACGTGCCCGGCCCCAGCCCGGAGGATGTCGCATTCTATCTGCACACCGGCGGCACGACGGGCTCACCGAAGACCGTGCCGCTGACGCACCGCAACCTCGTCGCGATGGTCGAGATGGGCCGCGAATGGCTGCCCCAGATGGAGCGCGGCACCGAAACCGTCGGCGCGGTGCTGCCCTATTTCCACGCCTTCGGCCTCACACTGTCCCTGCTATTCGCCGTCCACATGGGCGCAACCCAGGTCGTCTTCCCCCGATTCGATGTCGACATGGTGCTCTCGGCGCAGCGGCGCCGACCGTTCACGTTCCTGCCCGGCGTCCCGCCGATCTTCGACCGCGTGGAGAAGGAAGCGCGCGCGAAGGGCCGGTCCCTGTCCTCCATCCGCATTGCGCTCGCCGGCGCCATGAGCCTCGATGGCCAGGTTGCCAAACGCTGGGAGAAAGCCACGGGGGGACTCATCATCGAGGGCTATGGCATGACCGAGGCCTCCCCCGTCATCGTCGGTAACCCGACCTCCATCGACCGCCGCCCCGGCACGCTCGGGGTCGCGTTCCCGTCGACCGATATCCGCATCGTCGACCAGGAGGATCCATCGCGCGATGTCGAGCAGGGCGAAAAGGGTGAGCTCATCGCTCGCGGCCCGCAGATCTTCGGCGGCTACCTCAACGCTCCGGAAGAAAACGCCGAGGTCTTCACCGAAGACGGTTGGCTGCGCACCGGCGATGTCGTCGTGGAAGACGATGGCTTCATCACGCTGGCCGACCGCCGCAAGGAACTCATCATCTCCGGCGGGTTCAACATCTATCCCTCGCAGGTGGAAGACGCCGTGCGCAAGATGCCGGGCGTCGTCGACGTCGCGGTCGTCGGCGTGCCCTCGGGCGCGGTTGGCGAGAAGGTCGTGGCCGCCCTCGTGCTGGAGGCCGGCGCGCGCGTCGACCTCGAGTCGGTGCGGGCCTGGTGCGATGAGAAGCTCAGCCACTACGCGATCCCGCGGCAGATCGAGGTCCTGCAGGAACTGCCGAAGTCTCAACTCGGCAAGACGCTGCGACGCAAGGTGCGTGAGCAGATCATTTCCGCCTCGGAATCGATGCGGGATGCCTCCGATCGGCTGCGCTCGCGCGGCGAGACGGAAGACGAAGAAGAGCCAAAAGAGCGCTAGCGCTCGGCGCGGTCCTGACGCAGTTCGGCGATCGCGCGCTCGAAGTCTTCGAGCGAGTTGAAGCCGAGGTAGACGGAAGCGAAGCGCAGGTAGGCGACTTCGTCGAGTTCGCGCAGCGGCGCGAGGATTGCGCGTCCCACCTCGAAGGCGGGGACGACGCCCTGGCCGAGCGAGCGGACCTGGTCTTCGACCTTTTCGGCGAGCAGTGCGAGCTGATCGCCTGTCACGGGCCGGCCCTGGCAGGCCTTGCGTACGCCGGACATGACCTTGTCACGGGAGAAGGGTTCGGTCACTCCGGAGCGCTTGGAGATCAGCAGGCTCGTGGTCTCCATGGTGGTGAAGCGACGCTGGCAGGCGAGACATTCACGCCGGCGGCGGATTGATGAGCCGTCGTCAGCCGTCCGGGAGTCCACGACTTTGGAGTCCTCGTGACGACAAAAGGGGCAGATCATTGCGCTTCCCTCCACCGCCCGAGGCGGTCACTTCAGCAAAATAGTGGTGCTGACACGGTAGAGGGAAGCGGAGATTAAGGCAACTTCGGAAGGGTCAGCGCCTGACCTTCGTGAATGGTCGCAGATGACAGTCCGTTCACCGCGATGAGGGCCGCCACGTAATCGCGGGTGTTCGTGCCAGCGCCGTGGGTCTCGGCGATCGACCACAGGGAGTCCCCTGCCGCCACCGTGACGACGGCGTCGGAGGCCGCGGGCGCGGGGTTGAGGGCCGAGGCGACACCGGCGGCGCCGCCGATAACGAGGGCCGCGGCGAACGCCCAGCCCACCACGGCGCGCACAGCCTTCGTCGAGACCGAGCTAGCGGCGGCCGGTGCCGCGACCGGCAGCGGGATAACCGTCGCGGAAGCTGGCACGACGGGAGTACGGCGAGCCGGACGCCCGCCTTCTACATCGGTGCCACCGACAATGCGAAACACGCGGGTATCGCGGAGTTCGTCAAGAGCTGCGAGGGGAAGAGCAGTCATGTCAGCATTCCTTTCACGAACGGGCGTTCGTCGAACATCTGTTCTTATTGTAGAACGAGTGTGCGGTCAATGTCGAGACACGCTCGAACGAATGTTTGAGATTCGCCTCGCGTAGCTCTACGCTGAAGACAGTTAATCGGGCAGGTACGACACGGCGAACAAAGGATTCGAACATGAGCGAGAGCAAGCTGACGGATCGGCAGGCTCAGATCCTGCGCACGATCGCGACGTCGGTCGCCGAGCGCGGCTACTCTCCCACGATGCGCGAGATCGCGAGCGGCGTTGGCCTCGCGTCCCCATCGTCGGTCAAGCATCAGCTCGAGGTGCTCGAATCCAAGGGCTATATCCGCCGCGACCCGAAGTCGCCGCGCGCGATCGTCATCGATGAGTCCACCTATGAGGTCCTCGGGATCACGCATGAGGCGCCGGCCGAGCCCACGCCGATCACGCAGGCACGCGCTCAGTATCGCGCACAGCAGGCCGCGATCGATTTCCTTGGCGAGGCGAGCATCGAGACGACGCCCGTCCCGCTCGTGGGGCGCATCGCCGCGGGCGGCCCGATCCTCGCAGATCAGATGGTCGAAGACGTCTTTACCCTGCCGACGCAGCTCGTCGGCACCGGCGAGCTGTTCATGCTCGAGGTCAAGGGCGATTCGATGATCGATGCCGCGATCTGCGATGGCGACTGGGTCGTCGTGCGGCAGCAGGACGATGCGGAGAACGGCCAGATCGTCGCCGCGATGATCGACGGCGAGGCCACGGTCAAGACGTTGCGACGCAAGGACGGCCACCAGTGGCTCATGCCCGCGAACTCCGCCTATACGCCGATCTGGGGCGATGAGGCGACGATCATCGGCAAGGTCGTCTCCGTCCTGCGTGCCCTCTAGGTATTCGCGTCGCGCAGGCGCGTCAGCGCGTCGATCGCGACCTTCTTCTCCTCCGTCGGCCACATCGGCGGCATCGAGCGCAGCAGGTAGGTGCCGTAGCGCTTCGTGCGCAGCCGCGGGTCAAGAACCGCGACGACGCCGCGATCCGTGCTCGAACGAATGAGCCGACCCGCGCCCTGCGCCAGCAGCAGCGCCGCGTGATTCGCCGAGACCTCCATGAACGAGTTTTGGCGCCGCTTCGTCGCGAGCTCATTTCGAGCCTCGGTCATCGGGTCGGTTGGCCGCGGGAACGGGATCCGGTCGATGACGACGAGGCGGCAGGTATCGCCCGGGGCGTCGACGCCCTGCCACAGCGTGAGCGTGCCGAGCAGCGTCGCGGACTCGTCGGCGAGGAAATCGTCGACGAGCTGGGACAGCTGATCCTCGCCCTGGACGTAGACCGGCGTATCGACGCTCACGCGCAGCCGCTCGGCGGTGCGCTCGGCGCCGCGGCGCGAGGAGAACAGGCCAAGCGTGCGCCCGCCGGCGGCCATGACTAGCTCGGCGAACGTGTCGAGGGCTTCTTCGGCGATGCCGTCGCGGCTGGGTTCGGGCATGTCGGAGGCGATATAGAGGATCCCCTGCTTCGCGTAGGTGAACGGGGAGCCGACGTCGATCTCGTTGACGGTCGTATCGGCCAGCAGGTGCGCGCCGACCTTCGCCTTGGATGCGGCGAAACTGCCGCCGAGCGCGAGCGTGGCGGAGGTGAGGACGGCGGCGCGTTCGGCGAGGAGCTCGTTCGCGATGAGCGGGGCGACGTCGAGCGGGGCGACCTTGAGGATCGGCGGCTCGGTTCCGTCGCGGCCACGGTCGATCCATGCGACGTCCTCGCCCGTCGGGATCGTGCCCGATAGCAGGCGCACGGCCGCGCCCTGTAGCTCGAGCAGGGCGGCCTTCGCTTGGGCGCGCGAGCCCGCGTCGGTGTCCTTCCCCTTGGCGTTCTTGTTCGCCTCCACGGCCGCGCTCGCCGCGTTGCCGAGCAGGATGAAGGCGTCCTGCAGTGCGGCCGTCAGTGCGGTAATGCGGCCCGTCGGGGCCTCCTCCAGCGCTTCCGATAACGCGGCTACGGCCTCGTCGAGGTCGACGGAGGGGAATTCGCGGCTCACGACGCGCAGCAGCCGGGTGAGCATGCCGCCGGAGAGTTGCAGTGCGCCCGCGGCGGTGACGCGGTCGGCGAGATCGTGGGCCTCGTCGACGATGAGGGCATCGAAGTCGGGCAGGACCGGGACCTCGCTCGCGGCCTGGATGCCGAGCAGCGTGTGGTTCGTGACGAGGAGGTCTGATTCGCCCGCGCGGGCGCGGGCGGCGAAGGCGAAGCAGTCTTCGGCAAACTGGCAGCGCGCGCCGAGGCACTCGTTGCGGGTGACGGAGACCTGCCGCCAGGCGCGGTCGTGCACGCCGGGGCTGACGTCGTCGCGGTCGCCCGTGTCGGTCTCGTCGGCGAATTCGCGCAGGCGCATGACCTGCTCGCCGAGGGTGCCGAGCGCGGCGGCGGTATCGGAGGCCTCGAAGAGGGTCTCGCCCTCGTCTGGGTAGCCGCCCGCGAGCTTGTTCTTGCACAGGTAGTGGTGCCAGCCCTTGAGCAGCGCGACCTTCAACCGTGTATCGGTCTGCGCGGCGACGGCTGCGAGGGCGGTCGGGGCGTCCTTGATGAGGATCTGGCGCTGCAGGGCAAGCGTTGCCGTCGAGACGACGACGCGGTTCACGTCACCGCTGGCGAGAGCGGTGAGCGCCGGGATGAGGTAGCCGAGCGACTTACCCGTGCCGGTGCCCGCCTGAATGAGCGCGAGATCGCCTTCGGCGAGCGTCTGCCTGACGCGCTCGACCATCTGGATCTGGCCCTCGCGGGGCACCCCGCCGAGCGATTCGACCGCGCGGTTAAGGGAGCGCTGCGCGCGTGAGTCCGCGCCCGTCATCGAACGGCGACGTCGTTAAGTGCGTGCGCGAGTTCCTGGTGGGCGCGTCCCACGATGTGGGTGCCCGCGTCGGTGTGCTCGAGCGTGTCGATCTCGCCATCGGCGTGCATCTGGGAGACGAGGTCGCCGCGCGTGTAGGGCACGGTGACGTCGATGTCGACGTCGGGGAACGGCAGCTTGGCCGCGATCGCCTCGCGCAGTTCGTCGAGCCCCTCGCCGGTGCGGGCGGAGACGAGGACAATGCCGGGGAAGGCGGAGCGCAACGTCAGCTGGGTCGTCGCATCGAGGAGGTCGATCTTGTTGCCGACGATGATCGTCGGGATATCGCTCGCGCCCTCGATCTCGCGGATCACGTCGTTGACAGCCTGGACCTGCGCGAGCGGGTCGGGGTGGGCGGCGTCGAAGACGTGGACGATGACGTCGGCGAGGCCGACCTCTTCGAGTGTGGAACGGAACGCCTCGACGAGCTGGTGCGGCAGGTTGCGCACGAAGCCGACCGTGTCGGCGATCGTGTAGGTGCGGCCGTCGGGGGTCTCGGCGCGGCGCACCGTCGGGTCGAGCGTCGCGAACAGCTGGTTTTGGACGAGCACGCCCGCGCCCGTCAGGCGGTTGAGCAGCGCCGACTTTCCGGCGTTCGTGTAGCCCGCGATCGCGACCGACGGCACGTGGCCGCGGCGGCGCGAGGAGCGCTTCGTCTCGCGTGCGGGCGCCATGTTCGCGATATCGCGGCGCAGCTTTGCCATGCGGGTGCGGATGCGGCGGCGGTCAAGTTCGATCTTCGTTTCACCGGGACCGCGCGAGCCAATGCCTTCACCGGAGGCGGCGCGGCCGCCGGCCTGGCGGGACATCGACTCACCCCAGCCACGCAGGCGCGGCAGGAGGTATTCCAGCTGGGCGAGCTCGACCTGGGCCTTGCCCTCTTTGGACTTCGCGTGCTGGGCGAAAATGTCGAGGATCAGCGCCGTGCGGTCGACGACCTTGACCTTGACGACGTCTTCCAGGCCACGGCGCTGGGACGGGGCGAGTTCGGTATCGACGATGACGGTATCGGCGCCGAGCTGGGCGACGAGATCTGCGAGTTCCTTGGCCTTGCCGGAGCCGAGGAACGTCGCCGGATCCGGCATCGCGCGGCGCTGCAGCAGCCCGTCGAGCACGGTGGAACCGGCGGTCTCGGCGAGCGCCGCGAGCTCGGCAAGGGAGACCTCGGCCTCTTTCGCGTTCGACTCATAAATCCCGACGAGCACGACCTGCTCGAGGCGCAGCTGGCGGTATTCGACTTCGGTAACGTCTTGGAGTTCGGTCGACAGCCCTGCCACTCGTCGCAACGCGGAGCGCTCATCCTGCGCGAGGGTGTCACCGGCAAGTTCGGTCTCGTCGGTGTCCTCGGTCTGCAAAGATGCGGCCGCGCGGGCGAGGACTCGGGCGACGACGTCCTCCGTGCGATCATCGTGGTGGGCCATAGTGTCCTTCCGTATCTCAGCCAAGTTTCCCATCTTTTACCGCGCTCGTCGCCTTCTTTTTGCGCTCGGCGTAGGAGGGTGTGACCATGAAGGCGTGGCGCACTATTTTGACGAGTCCCCCGCATCCGATGCGAGGCGAAAAACTCTGCGGGTGACGCTCGCCGACCGTGAGGTGAGCGTCGAGACCGCGTCCGGGGTGTTCTCCCCCGGTCATATCGATCTCGGGACGCGGCAGTTGCTGCGCGCCGCGAGCGATCTACCCGAAAAGGGCATCTTTGTTGACCTCGGCTGCGGCTGGGGACCGATCGCGCTCGATATGGCACTGCGCCGGCCCGCCGCGCGGGTTTTCGCCGTCGACATCAACGAACGCGCCTTAGAGCTCACGGCCGCGAATGCCGAGAAGCTCGGCCTTTCGAACGTGCACCCGCTGCCCTCGGAGCAGGCGCTCGCCGATGACCACCTGAAACGGATAGACGTGCTGCGGTCCAATCCGCCGATTCGCATCGGGAAGAAGGCGCTGCATGAACTGCTCGTGGCGTGGTTGCCGCGGCTCGCGCCCGACGGGCTGGCGGAGCTCGTCGTCGCGAAGAATCTCGGCGCGGACTCGCTCGCGGCCTGGATCGAAAAAGAGCTCGGCATGAGCTGCGAGAAGCAGTCCTCGCGCAAGGGCTTCCGCATCCTCGCCGCCACGCGCCGCTAGCCGCGCGGGCTCACCTCAGCGATCACCTGCGCCGCGGCGATAACGTCGATGGCGTCCCCGTCGAACTCGACCCACACGTCGCCGCCGTAGGCGCGCATCTGCCACAACGTGGGGCCCGCGCCACCGGCCCACGTGCGCAGCGCATGGGCGGCCGCGCCGGCCGCGAACACGCTGCTCGGGACCTCGCCACGCTCCCGATCGATGACGCGCAGCTCCCCCGCACCGAGCATGCCCGAGGCACCCGCCGACGGGATGACGAGGCAGCTCGTGGCGCCCTCGCGCGGGGCCGGATCGATCTCGATATCGCCCGAGCCCAGCCACGGCAGGGCCGCGAGGTCCGTGTCGTCGGGTAGCGCGATGACGACGTGCGGGCTCGCGACCGTCACCGACAGGGCGGGCCGCTGATGCGCGAGCCCCGTGATCGTCACGGCGCAGTCGAAACCGTCGCGCTGGGCGATCTCGCCGGCGGGCAGGATCGCGCGCCCGAGCGCGAGTCGATAGCCGCGCGCATCGGGCCCGAACGTCACCGGGCCCGCGACGGTGTGCGCGGTGCGCGGCGCGTCGGCATCGAGGCAGGCCGCGAGCGCCAGCTGGTCATTGCCGGACGGGCACGCCGCTACGCCGCGATCGCTCAGGCACGTGACGTGCAGGTCGGTCGCGCTTGTCGCAACGTGGAGGTAGCCCTCGGCTCCGATGCCCGATTGTCGGTGGCACAGCGCCGCGACGCGTTCGGCGGGCGGCACCTCGCCGCCCGACAGGTCGATGAGGTAGTCGCGCTGGGCGCAGTGGGCTTTCAGCAGGGCGCTCATGCCCCCAGCATAGAGACGATCTCGCCGCCGCGGCTCGGTGAGAGCCAGGTGATGCGCGGGTCGGCGCGGAACCAACTGCGCTGTTTGCGGGCGAGCTGGCTCGTCGCGAGGGTGATCGCGGCTTTGGCCTCGTCGGCGCTCAGTTCGCCGCGCAGGTAGGCCTCGCACTGTGGGTAGCCGGTCGCTTTGGAGGCCGTCTTGCCCCAGTCGGCGGCGATGAGGCGGCGGGTCTCGCCGACGATGCCATCGCGCCACATCTGTTCGGTGCGCGCGGCGATGCGTTCGGCGAGGGGCTCGGTCTCGTCGATGAGGCCGAATTGGCGGGCGGGTGCGACGTATTCCCGACGCGGCATCGTGGCTGAGAACGGGCGTCCGGTGAGCTCGAAAACCTCGAGCGCGCGGATCACGCGGCGAGTGTTGGCCGCTTCCAGCCGCGCGGCGGATTCCGGATCGACGGCAGCCAGGCGCGCATGCATAACCTCGGCCCCGACGCGCTCGGCCTCGGCCTGCAGGGCTGCGCGCAGCTCGGGATCGGTGCCCGGGAATTCGATGACGTCGAGCAGCGCGCGCACATACAGGCCCGATCCCCCGACGACGATCGGCAGATTGCCGCGGGCCTTAATCGCGGCGATATCGGCACGGGCGTAGCGCTGATAGGCCGCGACCGACGCATCCTCGCTCACGTCGAGGACGTCGAGCTGGTGGTGGGTGACCTCGGCGCGGATCTCCGGGCCGACCTTCGCGGTGCCGATGTCCATGCCGCGGTACAGCTGCATCGCGTCGGCGTTGATGATCTCGGCGTCGCGGTAGCCGGGCAACTTCCCGGCGCGCACCGCGCGCGCAAGCTCAAGGGAGGCGGCCGTCTTGCCGGTGGCGGTAGGCCCGACGATCGCGATGATCATGACTAGCGGCGAATCCTCGGCATGCCGAGGCCGACGGCGTTCGGGCGGGCGCGCTCGGCTTCCTTCGCGCGCTGCTCGGCCTCGTAGGCGTCCCCGGCGCGGGTGCGGCGCACGCTGAACGTTCCACCGGTCAGGCCCGAATCGGCGACGAGATAGTGCGGGGCACCGTGCGTGACCGTCGCGGTGACGAAATCGCCAGGGCGCGGCACGTCGCCACCTTCGGGCACCGTGACGTGCACGAGTCGGTTATCGCGGGCGCGCCCGGAGATCCGGTCGTTGCTGCCGTCCTTGCGGCCCGCCGTGCTCGTCACCAGCACCTCGGCGTCGGTGCCTTCGAGGGCCTCGTTTTCCTCCGTCGAGATCCGATCCTGCAGCGCGATCAGGCGCTGGTAGCGCTCGGTGACGACCTCGGGCGGGACCTGATCGGTCCGGTCGGCCGCGGGCGTGCCGGGGCGCGGCGAATACTGGAACGTGAACGCCGAGGAAAAACGCGAGGCTTCGACGACATCGAGCGTTGCTTGGAAGTCTTCTTCCGTCTCGCCCGGAAAACCGACGATGATGTCGGTCGTGATCGCGGCATCGGGCATCTTAGCACGCACTCGCTCAAGGATCCCCAAAAACTTTTTCGACCGGTACGACCGGCGCATCTGACGCAAGATCTCATCGGAGCCCGACTGCAGCGGCATGTGCAGGCTCGGCATGACGTTGTCAGTCTCGGCCATCGCGTCGATGACGTCATCGGAAAACGCGGCCGGATGGGGCGACGTGAAGCGCACCCGCTCCAGGCCCTTGATCTCACCGCACGCGCGCAGCAGCTTCGCGAACGCCTGGCGATCACCGAAGCCGACGCCGTAGGAGTTGACGTTCTGTCCGAGCAGCGTCACCTCGATCGCGCCCGCGTCGACGACGGCCTGAATCTCGGCGAGGATCTCGCCGGGCCGACGGTCGCGCTCCTTGCCGCGCAGCGAGGGCACGATGCAGAACGTGCACGTGTTGTTGCAGCCGACCGAGATCGACACCCACGCGGCGTACGGGTTATCGCGCTTCGTGGGAAGCGTCGACGGAAAAACTTTGAGCGACTCCTCGATTTCGACGGCGGCCGCATTATTGTGCCGCGCCCGCTCGAGCAGGACCGGCAGCACGTCGATGTTGTGCGTACCGAACACAACGTCGACCCACGGCGCCTTCGCGACGATATCCTCGCGCATCTGCTGGGCGAGACACCCGCCGACCGCGATCTGCATGCCGGGCCGCTCGCGCTTGACCGCGGCGAGCTGGCCGAGGTTGCCAAACAGGCGGGTGGCAGCGTTTTCCCGCACCGAACACGTGTTGACGACGACGATGTCCGCACCCTGGTCCCCCGCCTCGGTCGCGCGGGCGGCGGCTTCGGGCACGTCGGCGACCGGAACGTAACCGGCATCAAGCAGCAGGCCAGCCATCCGTTCCGAGTCGTGCACGTTCATCTGGCACCCAAGGGTGCGCACGGAAAAAGTCGTGGGAGTCATCGAAGCGATTCTAGCCCTGCGCCCGCTGAAGGCGCATACGAGCGTGAGTGCTGGCACAATAGAAGTTCACCCAATCGGATCAAGGAGATCGCATCTATGCCGAAGCGAAAGCGTTCCCGCGAACGCGCCGCCCGGCCCCCTGCCGCTGCCAAGGCAGCAACGACTCCCCAGATCGAACCCAGCGCCGAACGCCCCTATGCGGGCGAAATCCAGCATGTCGACGACGTGCGTACCGCACGCAATCTCGCCGCCTACGTGACCGATCCCGCGCGGCCTGTCCCGCTCGCCGTCGTCACGACAGATATCCGTACGGGAGCGACGATCGCCGACGCCGACGCACTGCTCGAAGCAAGTGACGGCGCCGCCGATGTAGTCATCTTGCACACCGGCGATGCCTCGCGCGCATTCGAAGATCAAATGCCCGAAGGCGCGCACGTGTTCGGTGGCGCGGGACGCGTCTACCCGACGGGGACGGACTGGCACGAAACGCCTCACAAGTCCCGCCTGCGACTGTCGAAGGGCCCGCGCGAGGCGGAGGCGCTCACGACGCTCCTGCGCAAGGACCTCGCCTACCAGATCAAGGGGGCCGCGATCCGCCGACGCAACCTGGAACGCGAGGAACGCGCCCGCGAGCTCGCCGCCCGCCCCAACGGCCCCGAGCCCGCCCTCGCGATGGCGAAAGCGAGCTACTGCATCTGCAGCGTGCGCGAAGCCGAACGCCTCGCTACGCGCCTCATGCATCCCGAGCGCGACTTCCCCGTCCTCGTCATTTCGATCCCGACGGGCCAACTCGCGCCCTCGATCGACGTCGACCAACTCGAAGACGACCTCGCGGGCCTGTGCGAGATCGTCCTGCTCCCAACGGACGCGTCCTCGTGGCGCCTGACCGAGATGCTGCCCGACGGCGCGGGCGTCTACGGCGGCGCCGCCCGCGTCTACCCGCCCGGCACCGACTGGATGCAGGCCCTGCACCGCGCCCCGTTGCGCTTTTCCTACGGCCCGTCCGACCAGGCCGCTGCGACCGAGGTGCTCTTCGCCGACGCGATGCGCGTCGCGCGCCTGCGCTCATCCACGAACGGGCGCCGCCACGCGAGCGGCCACGTCTCCGGCCTGTTCGGCAATTCGCGCGCGATCGTCGAACTCGCCGACGGCAGCTACTGCTCCGTGTGGTCCGACCTCATCCACACGCGCACGCCCGTCGGCTCCCTGCTCGCGCCCGGCCAGCACGTCGAGGGCATCCTCGATGAAGCAAGCGGCCGACTCGACATCTCCGAGATGCTGATCTCGCCGACGCTTAGCTACCGGCCCGGCGATGTCGTCCTGGCCCTCGTGCGCGACGTCCGCTCCTCGCGCGTCACCCTTTCGCTGCTTCCCGATACCGAGATCGCGGTCCCGCGCGAACTCGTGACCTCCAACCCGCGCGACTCGCTCACGTCGCTGTTTTCCGTCGACGAGATCGTCGCGGCCCGTCTCGGCATCGATGAGGACGGGAAGATGGCCCTCCGCCTCGATGATGTCGACGACGATGAGGTCCCCGTGCCCGCGCCCGCGCTCACCCGCGGCGGCCCGCCGTGGCTCACGCTCGCGGGCGATGAGGACGACGAGGGCAGCGAGGAGGAGACCGGCTCCGCGGTCGACTGGGACACGCTCGTGTCCTGGGAGAAAGCCGAAGAGCCCGAACCCGCGCCCGCCGTCCCGCTGCCGGGCCCGCCGACGCCGGAGACCGTCAGCCCGGGCATGCAGGCCCAGCTCGATGACCTCTCCCAGCGCCTGCGCGACGCCGACCGCCAAAACGTCGCCGTGCGCGAACGCGCCGGCAAACTGCGCCAGCGCATCGACGAACTCGAGGCCGAAACCCGCACGCTACGCACCGAGCTGCGCTCGACCAAGCGGCAGCTGTCCGCCAAGCGCGTCGCCGGGTGGCTCGGCGACGACGTGCCGACCGCCGAGATGTTCCGCTTCGCGGTCTTTCGCACCTGACGGCAAAAACTCTCGCGCCAAGAGCGCGCCGAGGCGGCCCTACCGGATTACGAGATCGGGCCGGACTTCTTTACCTCGATCAAGCAATTGCACGGCATCGACCAGCAAAAGATCGTCGAGGTCGTCGTCGATGTGCTCACGGGCCGCGCCGCCGAACTCGACTCGCGTGCCCTGCACCGGCTGCGCACCGGCCCCGGCGGGGACGACCCGTACCGCGAGCGCGCCGACGGCGCGAAGGCCTATCGCGTAGCGATCGAACGCAACAGCCCGTCGGCCCGCCGGCTCCACTACTGGAAGGCCGGCGAGACCTACGAGTTCGCGCGCGTCGTTTTGCACGACGACATGCGCATCTAGCTCAGGCCGACGATCTCGCCGTTGCTATCGAGGTCGATCCGCTCGGCCGCCGGATGCGAGGACAGGCCCGGCATCGTGCGCATATCGCCGCAGATCGCATAGATGTACCCCGCGCCCGCGGCGAGCCGCACCTGGCGCACGGGCAAGCGCCAACCGGTCGGCGCGCCGAGCAGCTTCGGGTCCGCCGACAGCGACAGGTGCGTCTTCGCCATGACGATCGGCAGCTTGCCGTAGCCGAGTCCAGTGAACTTCGCCAGCTCGCGCTTGGCCGCCGGCGCGAAATCGACGCCGTCGGCGCCGTAGACCTCGGTTGCGATCTTCTCGATCTTCGTCTCCAGCGGCTCGTCGTCGCCGTACAGCGGCGTGAAGTCCACCTCGAAGTTCTCCAGCGCGCTCATGAGCGCCTTGGCGAGTTCGACCGCGCCTTCGCCGCCCTGGGCGACGTGCGTGGAGCGCGCGACCTCGGCCCCGGCCTCGCGGGCGATTCTCTCGATCTCGGCGAGTTCCGCGTCGTGATCCGTCGGGAAGACGTTGAGCGCGACGACGGGCGCGACGCCGAAGGACCGCACGATCTCGATGTGTTTGATGAGGTTCGCGGCGCCCGCGCGCACGTCATCTACGTTCTCGGCGAGCATCTCTTCGGGCAGCGGCTTGCCGGGGACGACCTTGAAGCGCCCCGAGTGGGTCTTCAGCGCCCGCACGGTCACGACCAGGACCGCGGCATCAGGAGCCAGGCCCGACGCGCGGCATTTGACGTTGAAGAAACGCTCCGCGCCCATGTCCGCACCGAACCCGGCCTCGGTCAGCAGCACCTCGCCCATGTGGATGCCGATCCGGTCGGCGACGACGGACGAGTTACCGGTCGCGATATTGCCGAACGGCCCCGCGTGGATGAGCACGGGCGTGTTCTCGGTCGTCTGCAACAGGTTCGGATCGATCGCCTGCCGCAAGATCACTGCCATCGAGCCGGCGGCCTTGAGGTCCTCGGCCGTCACGGGCTTGCCGTCGTAGGTGTAGCCGATGACGATCCGCCCGAGGCGTTCGCGCAGGTCCTTCAGGTCGGAGGCGAGCGACAGGATCACCATGACCTCGGAGGCCGACGTGATGTCGAAGGAGGACTGGCGCGTCACGCCATCGCCGCGCGCCCCCAGCCCGATGACGACGTTGCGCAGCGAACGGTCGTTGATGTCGAGCACGCGCGGCCAGGAGATCGCCCGCGGGTCGATCCCGAGCTCGTTGCCGTGGTGCAGGTGGTTGTCGATCATCGCCGCGAGCAGGTTGTGCGCGGCCGTCACGGCATGGAAGTCGCCGGTCAGGTGCAGATTGAGGTCCTCCATCGGCACGACCTGGCTGTAACCGCCACCGGCGGCCCCGCCCTTGATCCCGAACGTCGGCCCCATCGACGGTTGGCGCAGCGCGAGCGTCGCGCGCGTCCCAATCTTTTGCAGGCCCTGCGCGAGCCCGACGGCCGTCGTCGTCTTGCCCTCCCCGAGCGGGGTCGGCGTGACGGCGGTGACGACGACGTATTTGCCGCGCGTCTTCTTCGCTTCCTCGCTCAGCGACGCATCGGGCACCTTCGCGACGTGATGGCCATAGGGAATGATCGCGTCGGGGACCAAACCGGCCTCCGTCGCGATCTCGGTGAGGGGTTTGAGCGTTGCCGCGCGGGCGATGTCCAGGTCGGATGGCAGTGTCACACAGGTACCTTTCACGTCGTTGTTTGTGGTGCAGAGCACGATTCCTTCCCAGGATAGACCCCGGGCGAAAAACTTATTGTCACCAAACCGTGACCCAGCAAACATGACACAGCTCACTAAGTCCGGTAGCTTCACCGTCATGACTACTTCTGCCACACCGTTGGTCGCGCTGCGCGATGTCAACAAGCATTTCGGCGACCTCCACGTGTTGAAAGACATCAACCTGGAGATCGACCAAGGTGAAGTCGTGGTCGTCATTGGACCCTCCGGGTCGGGCAAATCTACCTTGTGCCGCACGATCAACCGTCTGGAGACAATCGATTCTGGTTCGATCCAGATCGAGGGCGTCGAGCTGCCCAAGGAAGGCAAGGAACTCGCCCAGCTTCGCGCGAAGGTGGGCATGGTTTTTCAGTCCTTCAACCTGTTCGCTCACCGCACGGTGATCGACAACGTCATGCTCGGCCCGATGAAAGTTCGCGGGATCAAAAAGCCCGAGGCTAAGAACCGGGCGATGGAGCTGCTCAAGCGCGTCGGGGTTGGCAACCAGGCGCAAAAATACCCGGCCCAGCTCTCCGGCGGTCAGCAGCAGCGTGTAGCGATCGCGCGCGCCCTCGCAATGGACCCGAAGGTCATGCTCTTCGATGAGCCGACCTCCGCACTCGATCCCGAAATGATCAACGAAGTCCTCGACGTCATGACCGACCTCGCCAAGGGCGGCATGACGATGATCGTCGTTACCCACGAAATGGGCTTTGCTCGCAAAGCCGCCGACCGGGTGGTCTTCATGGCCGACGGCGCGATCGTCGAGGAAGCCGAACCCGACACCTTCTTCACCAATCCCACGTCTAGTAGGGCGAAGGACTTCCTGTCCAAGCTCATCACCCACTAAAGGAGACCCCATGCGGACCTCAGCAAAGATTGCGGCGGCCTTCGCCGCAGCGGCCCTCACCCTTGCCGGGTGTTCGTCCAACGGCGACGGCGGCAAGGAAGGCGGCGGCGACGGCGACAAGGGCAAGATCACGATCGGCATCAAGTTCGATCAGCCCGGCCTCGGCCTAAAGGAAGGCTCAAACTACAAGGGCTTCGACGTCGACGTCGCGAAGTATGTCGCGAAGGAACTCGGCTACAGCGAAGACCAGATCGAGTTCAAGGAGTCCGTCTCGGCCCAGCGCGAGAACATGCTCGCCAACGGCCAGGTCGACCTCATCGTTGCCACCTACTCCATCACCGATGGCCGCAAGGAGAAGGTCTCTTTCGCGGGCCCGTACTTCGTCGCTGGCCAGGGCCTGCTCGTGCAGAACTCCAACTCGGACATCACCGGCCCGGACAGCCTCGACGGTAAAAAGCTCTGCTCGGTCGCGGGCTCTACCCCGGCCCAGCGCATCAAGGAAGAGTACTCCCAGGGCGTGCAGTTGCAGGAAGCCCAGGGCTACTCCGAATGCGTCGAACTGCTCTCCTCCGGCACCGTCGATGCGGTGACCACCGATGACATCATCCTCGCGGGCTTCGCCGCCCAGGACCAGTACCAGGGCAAGCTCAAGCTCGCCGGTAAGCCGTTCTCCGAGGAGAACTACGGCGTCGGCGTCCAGAAGGGCTCCGATAAGTGCGAGAAGGTCAACGAGGCCCTCAAGAAGATGATTGACGACGGGTCCTGGGAGAAGTTCCTCAAGGACAACATGGGCGCCGATTACAAGCCCAACGACGCCATGAACCCGCCGAAGCCCGGCGGCAACTGCGGCTAACCCCTTCGGTGCTCCCGGCTGGCTTTCGGCCGGGAGCACCCCCTACCCCGACACGAAAGTCTTAACCACCCATGGGTGAACTGCTGTCCCAATACGATGTGCTCGGCGCATTTTGGGTCAATATCCAATTGACCTTCTTTTCCGCCATCGGTGCCCTCATCATCGGCACCATCCTCGCGGTCATGCGCATCTCCCCGTCTGCCTCACTGAGGTGGGCAGGCGCGACGTACGTCAACGTCGTGCGTAACACTCCCCTCACGCTCATCATCTTGGGCTGCTGGCTCGTGCTGTGGGGTCAGCTGGGCGTCAACGTGTCAGCGGATCTGCAAAAGAACAACTTCTGGATGGCCGTCATCGGCCTGAGCGTCTACACCGCCGCCTTCGTCTGTGAGTCGCTCCGCTCCGGCTTCAACACGGTCCCCGTCGGCCAGGCCGAAGCCGCGCGCTCGATCGGACTCGGCTTCACCCAAACCGTCAACCTCGTCGTCCTGCCCCAGGCCTTCCGCGGCGCCATCGCGCCGCTCGGCAACACCCTGATCGCGCTCACCAAGAACTCGACGGTCGCCGCGGCCGCCTCGGTGCTTCAGGCCTCAACCGTCATGCAGCAAATGATTGAATTCTCCCCGCAGCAGGGCCTTGCGATCTTTATGGTGATCGCGCTCGGCTTCGTCGTCATTGTCTTCCCCATGGGCCTCCTGTTTACGTGGATGTCTACGCGATTGGCAGTGGCCCGATGAGCCAGATCCAGAATCTTTTCGACGTCCCCGGCCCCAAGGGCCGGCGCAACCTCGCGATCCTCAACACGCTCGGGCTGGTCTTCGTCCTTGGCATCCTCGCCGCGATCATCGTCATCCTCGTGAACAAGGGGCAGCTTGCCCCAGCCGCGTGGAAGCCGTTCTTTACCGCCGACGTCTGGGTTGAATACCTGGTCCCCGGTCTCATCGCCACGCTCAAGGCCGCGGTCATCGCGATCGTCGCTTCGAATATCGTCGGGCTGCTGCTCGGCATCGGGCGCCTCAGCTCCATCGCCCTAATCCGCTGGCTTGCCGGCGTCATCGTCGAGTTCTTCCGGGCCGTGCCCGTGCTCGTGATGATGATCTTCTTCTACTTCACGCTCTCGCTGCTCGCGAACTCGACGACGCTGTTCAGCTCCGATGATGCGCCGTTCCTCGGTGTCGTCCTCGGCCTGACGCTCTACAACGGTTCCGTCATCGCCGAGCTCGTGCGCTCGGGGGTGCGCAACCTGCCGAAAGGCCAGCGTGAGGCCGGTAAGGCGATCGGGCTGCGACATGGCCAGCTGCTGCGCTCAATCGAGCTGCCGCAGGCGCTCGTCGCGATGATGCCCGCGATGGTCTCCCAGCTCGTCGTGATCCTCAAAGACACCGCGCTCGGCTATATCGTCGTCTACCCCGAATTGCTGCGGCAGGCGAAGCTCGTCGGCACGACGTATTCGAACCTGCTTCCCGCTCTCATCGTCGCGGCGCTGATCTTCATCATCGTCAACACGATCCTCGGCGCGACCGCGAACTGGCTGCAGCGCAAGCTCTCCTCGCGCACCGCTGGCGGCGCCATGGCCGCCGATGCCGAGATGGTCACCGACGTCGATCCCTCGGTCATGGTGGAAGGCGACTAGCCCTGCGGGCATAACATTGTTCTCGTCCTTACCGGCGAGAAATGCAGGGGGCAGAAGTGTTCTGGATTGCGATGTCCATCCTCGGGTTCATCGTGGTATTCGTAGGCGCGAGCGTTGCGACGTCGCTATATGTCCGCGATCGCCAGTGGGCGTACATCCAACTCCTTGTGCTATCCATCGGGTCGATCTCGCTGCTGGTCTTCAGCTTCTATCCGCGCTTTGGCATCTGGGGCTGACTCGCCACCCTCGTCGCGGTGGTCCTCCTCGCGCACGCCGTCGAAGCGGGTGTGACGGCTTATCTTCGTCGCCGCTTCGCTCTGCCGAACGCCGCGCCGATGCCCCGATAGCGATCTCGCCTAATCTAGATTTGGTCTCGATCAGCAAACATCCCCAGGAAGCGGCCGATGCCTGGCGCGCGGCGGTCCACATGGAAACGTACCCGACCGGTCAGAAGAAGTACATCGGCGATGGCTGGGTCTCCATCCGCGTCAACGACCAGGAGCTCGTGCCAACCGACGCGTGGTTTAACACGGACGAATTCTGGGATGCCATCGACCTGCTCTTCCAGGACTTCATGGATGTCGGTGAGGCCTTCGACGAGCTGACATGGCTGCCACTCAAGCTCGCGCTGCGCCGGACCGGACAGACCGCGATCTTCACGGTGGATTCTCTCAGCACCGAGATCGAGCCGATAAGCTTCCTCCCGTCGGTCATTGGCGGGATGGACGCGTTTTACCGCTGGAACACCGAGTACAACGAGGCACACTACCCCGTCGACATGATCGAGGAACTGCACGATGCGGCCTCTCGCCTGCCCTACCAGTAGGCGGCGGATTAGTCCCGGCCGAGGGCCTCATCGATGACGCGGTAGGCCACCGATGAGCTGTGGCCCTTGCGGCCGAGCGCCCCGAACAGCCGCCGCTTTTGCACATCGCGCGGCGCCTTTTGCATCGAGGCCTGCTTCATGCGTTTTGCGACGATCGCGCGCGCGGCCTCGAGCTCATCATCGGCATCGACCTGCTCGAGCGCGGCCTGGGCAGCCTCGCCCGTGATGCCCTTCTTCGCGAGTTCGACGCGCAGCGCCTTTCCGGCGAGCTGCCGCTCATTGTGGCGGGTGCTCACGAGCATGGCCGCGTAGGCGGCATCGTCGATGAGGCCGACCTCCTCGAAACGGTCGAGAACCCGGTCGGCGATATGGTCGGGCACGAGTTTCTTCGCGCACAGCTCGGCGAGTTGGGCGCGAGAGGCGGAGGACCGGTCGAGACGGTTCAAGATGATCGTGCGCGCGATCTCTTCGGCCTTCTCATCGCTTACCGGCTCGGGCGGCTCGCCACCATTGTCGGGTTCACGCTGCCAATGGGAGCGAGCCCGCCCACGACGGACGGGCGCGCACTCCTCCCCCGGTTCAATCCAGGGAGACGTGGACGAATCCATCGCTTAGAGTCCCGCGGGGACCTCATTGGCAGCGTCTTCGACCTGCTCGGTGCCGGCGACGATGATGCCGAGCGCCGAGAGAATCTTGTGCTCGATTTCAGCTGCCAGCTCCGGGTTGTCTTTGAGGAAGCGGCGGGCGTTTTCCTTTCCCTGGCCGAGCTGGTCACCGTCGTAGGTGAACCACGAGCCGGACTTGCGCACGATGCCATTGTCGACACCGAGGTCGATGAGGCTGCCTTCGCGCGAGATGCCCTGGCCGTACAGGATGTCGAACTCAGCCTGCTTGAAGGGCGGGGCCATCTTGTTCTTCACGACCTTGACGCGGGTGCGGTTGCCGACGGGCTCGCTGCCTTCCTTCAAGGTTTCAATGCGGCGCACGTCGAGGCGCACCGAGGAGTAGAACTTCAGCGCCTTACCGCCCGTGGTCGTCTCCGGGGAGCCGAAGAAGACGCCGATCTTTTCGCGCAGCTGGTTGATGAAGATCGCGGTGGTGCCGGAGGCCGACAGGGCGCCGGTGATCTTGCGCAGTGCCTGGCTCATGAGGCGGGCCTGCAGGCCGACGTGGCTATCGCCCATCTCGCCTTCGATTTCGGCCTTGGGCACGAGCGCGGCAACGGAGTCGACGACAATGATGTCGAGGGCGCCGGAACGGATCAGCATGTCGGCGATCTCAAGGGCCTGTTCGCCGGTGTCCGGCTGGGAGACGAGCAGGGCGTCGGTGTCGACGCCGAGCTTCTTCGCGTATTCGGGATCCAGCGCGTGCTCGGCATCGATGAAGGCGGCGACGCCGCCAGCCTTTTGAGCACTCGCCACGGCATGGAGGGCAACGGTCGTCTTACCGGAGGATTCCGGGCCGTAGATCTCGACCACGCGACCGCGCGGCAGACCACCGATTCCGAGGGCCACGTCGAGGGCGACGGAGCCGGTGGGGATCACGGAGACGGGCGGGCGAGAGTCATCGCCCAGGCGCATCACGGAGCCCTTGCCGAAGTTCTTGTCAATCTGCGACAGCGCGGCTTCGAGTGCCTTGCTGCGATCAGCCTTTGGTGCGGCCATGGTTGTCCTTCCATCGTGGCGGCTCTCCGCCGCCGAATCCTTCAGGTCGTATCTGAAGGTGCTCCCCTCTCCGGGGGCGACCTGGAATCACCGTATGCCCGACCTGTGACACGCGGTGGGCGGGGAACCGTCCGCTGGGGAAAACTCCGCGCCTGTGCATTCCATGAGCCAGCATATGCCGAACACGTGTTCGAAGCGACTTGGGCGTGGGCGTGTCGAAAAGTTTTTTCAGGCGCGGCCGGCACGCTTTTCGCGCGCGATGGATCGATGGTAGAAGCGAACCTCGTCGCCGGCGCCCATTTCCTCGCAGAACGCGGCCCACACCTTCGGTACGGGAACCTCGTCGGCGAGGGCCTGATCAATGGTCCGGCCGCCGAGCTGAAGCAGGCTCAGATCGGCGGCCAGGGAGGTTCCGAGGGCCTCGCCGTAGATATGACGGAGTGCCTCGAAGAGTTCGGAGCGACGCACGCTAGACGTGCGGGAGGACATGTTCGAGATTCGCCGGGACCGTATCCGGTACGACGACCTTGGCGGCCTGCTCTGCGGCGTTCACGCGCAGCGCGACGTCCTTTAAGAAGTGCGACAGGCGGTAATCGAGAGCCTGACAGATGGCGGCCAACAGTTCGCTGGAGGCTTCCTTTTGGCCGCGCTCAACTTCGGAGAGGTATCCGAGCGAAACCTGGGCCGCTGAAGAGACCTCCCGCAATGTCCGTCCCTGATCGAGACGGATCTCGCGCAGGACAGCACCAATAACCTCGCGCAACACGATCGGTTCAGCGGGGGCGGGAGCCGCCAACTGCCGCATGATAGCGCGGGGGTTTGAGCGGGCAGCCGGTCGGGTGCCGGCGCCGGGGTGGGTCATATTTTTCATCATCACTATCCTTAACACACCGGGGGCGTAATTTGTTCCCCGAGTGTTGACAGCAGATCCAAAGCGGCCGCGGCGGCGACGTCTCGCACGTGCTGGCGGTCCCCCTCGATCGCGAGTTCGCGCACGAGCAGATGGTGGTCGAAACACGCGGCGACAAGGACGGTTCCGGCAGCTTTTCCATACGACGGACCGGGACCGGCCACTCCCGTCGTCGAGACCCCGAAATCGGCACCAAGGACGCGGGCGGCGCCGCGAGCCATCTGGGCCGCGACCTTCGGGTGGACGGGGCCATACCGGGCGAGCAGGTCGGCGTCGACGCCGAGCACATCGCGTTTGATGTCGGTCGCGTAGCTGACGATGCCGCCGCGTAGGATCTCGGAAATCCCGGGGACGGTCGCGAGCGTCGACGAAATCAGCCCGGCCGTTAGCGATTCCGCGCAGCCGAGGGTCCGTCCATGCAAGACGGTGGCGACGTGCTCGGCCTTCGCGGCAAGCTCGACCGCACTCATGGTTGCGACCGAGCGATCCGCCACGCCGAGAAGCAGTATTCGAGACCCGTCACGACGGTGACCGCGACGGCGGCATACATGACGACGGTCGCGATGAGGACCATCGTCTCGCCGACCCCCCCAAGACCGAGGCCGAGCCACGGCACGAGCATGAGGGTGATGAACAGCAATTGCAGGACGGTCTTGATCTTGCCGCCGCGCGAGGCCGCCATGACCGAGCGGCGGATCATGACGAACCGGAGCAGCGTGATCCCGAGTTCGCGCACGATAATGACGATCGTCACCCACCAGGGCACGAGCCCAGTCGCCGAAAGCAACAGGAGCGCGGAGATGACGAGCGCCTTGTCGGCGATCGGGTCGGCGATCTTGCCGAAGTCGGTGATGAGGCCGCGGCTGCGTGCGAGGTGCCCGTCGAGCTGATCGGTGGCGGCGGCCGCCATGAAGACGAACGTCGCGATGAGCTGCGAGGTGGTATCGCCGCGCAGGAAGAGCCACACGAAGACGGGTACGAGGAGGATGCGAATGATCGTCAAGACATTCGCGATGTTGAGCAGCGGGGCGGGTGCTACCGCTCCCGGTTTGTCAGCTCCCACGTGTCCTCCTCACCGTCGGCCTCGACAACTTCGAGATGCGAGTCGGCCGGATGGATCATCGTCGCCGATTCCTCGCTCTTCTCATCGTCCTCGTCTGCCGCCTGCGGCGCAACTTCCTCCCCGCGCAGCATCGCGAGAACGTTCGGCAGTTCCTCCGGCGGCACGAGCACGTCGCGGGCCTTCGAGCCTTCGGAGGGGCCGACGATATCACGCGACTCGAGCAGGTCCATCAGGCGGCCGGCCTTCGCGAAGCCGACGCGCAGTTTGCGCTGCAGCATCGAGGTGGAGCCGAAGTTGGACGTGACGACGAGCTCGGCCGCGGCGAGCAGATCTTCCAGATCGTCACCGATATCCTCGTCGATCTTCTTCTTCGTCGCGGTTTCCATGACGTCGTCGCGGTAGACGGGCGTCATCTGGGCCTTGACGTGGTCAACGACAGCGCGGATCTCGGACTCGGTTACCCACGCGCCCTGCACGCGCATTGGCTTCGCCTTGCCCGACGGATGGAACAGGGCGTCGCCCTGGCCGATGAGCTTTTCGGCGCCCGGCGAGTCGAGGATGACGCGCGAGTCCGCGAGCGAGGACGTCGCAAACGCGAGACGCGAGGGCACGTTGGCCTTGATGAGGCCGGTGACGACGTCGACCGACGGGCGCTGCGTCGCGAGCACGAGGTGGATGCCGGCGGCGCGCGCGAGCTGGGTGATGCGCTGGATCGAGGCTTCGACGTCGCGGGCGGCGACCATCATGAGGTCGGCGAGCTCGTCGACGATCACGAGGAGGTACGGGTAGGGCGCGATCTTGCGCTCCGAGCCCGGCAGCGGCTTGACCTTGCCCTTCTTCACCGCGGCGTTGAACTCATCGATGTGCTTGTACCCGAACTGCGCGAGGTCCTCGTAGCGCATGTCCATCTCGCGCACGACCCACTCGAGGGCCTCGGCGGCCTTCTTCGGGTTCGTGATGATCGGCGTGATGAGGTGCGGGATACCCTGGTAGATCGTGAGCTCGACGCGCTTCGGGTCGACGAGGACCATGCGGACCTCTTCGGGGGTGGAGCGCATCATGATCGACGTGATCATCGAGTTGACGAACGAGGACTTACCGGAGCCGGTGGCACCCGCGACGAGCAGGTGCGGCATCTTCGCGAGGTTCGCGACGACGTAGCCGCCCTCGACGTCCTTTCCGACGCCGACGACGAGCGGATGCGGGCTGCGCCGCGCGATCGAGGAACGCAGCACGTCGCCGAGCGCCACAGTTTCGCGGTCGTCGTTCGGGATTTCGATACCGATCGCGGACTTGCCGGGGATCGGCGACAGGATACGCACGTCGGCGGAGGCGACGGCGTAGGCGATGTCCTTGGCCATCCGCGTGACGCGGTCGACCTTCGTGCCCGTGCCGAGCTCGACCTCGTAGCGCGTGACCGTCGGGCCGCGGGAAAAGCCCGTGACCTGCGCGTCGATCGAGAACTCCTCGAAGACGCGGGTGAGGCGTTCGACGACGCGGTCGTTGACGGCCGAGCGCACCTTGTGCGGCGCGCCCTTGATCAGCATGTCGTCGGTCGGCAGCTCGTACATCACGTCCGAGCCGAGGGTGAGCTGCTCAGTGCGCTCCGGCAGCGGCGTCACCGGCGGCGCGCTGAGCTCGGCCTCGCCATCGGAGGCGGCCATGACCGTCGTCTTATCGTCGCTGGCCTGCGCGTCGAAGACCTCGGTCGCTTTGGATCGCGACTTGCGGGGCTTGACGGGCTTTCCGGCCGCATCGAGTTCGGCGGCCTGCTTGAACGGCTCGTCGCCGTCGTAGGTTTCGTCGGGCGTCACCGTCTTCTTGCGGCGACGCGCGCGCTTGGCGAGTGCCTGCTCGCCGGCCGAACCGTCAAAGTCCTCGGCCTCGTCATCCCCGCCGCGCGAGGCGAGGTACATCGTCGAATTGCGGAAGAAGTCCGGGATCGCCGACAGCGGCGTCGCGGTAATGCTCATGATCGACACGCCGATGAGCAGCAGCAGGATCGGCACCGCCGCATAGTGCGTAAACAGGATCGACAGCGGCTCGCCGAAGACCCAGCCGACGATGCCGCCGGCCCTTTCGATCGAGGGGAAATCGTCGATCAGCGGCGGGCGGCCGCGAAAGATATGGATGAGCCCGGCGATACAGGCGACGAGGATCGATAGCGCGACGGTGACGCGCCCGTTGGCGGCGACGTTTTCCGGGTGGGCGATGAGCCGCACCGCGAGCACGACGAAGATGATGGGCAGCAGAATCGCGAGGATGCCGACGGAGCCCGCGGACGCGTGGTGCAGGATCGAGCCGGCGGAGCCGGACAGGTTGAACCACTCGCGGATCGCTACGACGATCGCGAGTGCGATGAGGGCAACCGCGAGGCCATCACGTCGACGAGTCGGCGTGGCATCCTTTGCGGCTGCGGCAGGGGTGCGTTTGGACATGATATTCAGACGTTACCGTGAAGTGTGTCGTGGGCGCGGCGCGCCACCCCGGGGCGGGGCGGGTGTTCGATATGCCTCAGGATTGGGTGGCGAGGTACTCATCGATCGCCTGCCGGTCGGGGCAGCGGGCCGGGCCGACCTGCTCGACCGACATTCCGGCGGCGACGTTCGCGCGCTGGATCGCGGTGATGAGATCGAGGCCCTCCATGAGCGAGGCGGCGACGACACCGCAGTGGGCATCGCCGGATCCCGTCGTGTCGACGACGGTGAAGTTATAGGCGCAGACCCGCTCGGGGACGGCCCCGGCGCGGGCCTGGACCCAGCAGCCTTCCGACCCGGCGCGCACGAGCGCGTGGCATTCGGGACGTACGAGGGTGCGGATCGCGGCGAAGCGTTCCGAGACGCCCGTCATCTCGACGATGAGGCCCGCCTCGCGCCGGTTCAGCGAGATGAGGTCGCAGCGCGCGAGGACCGAATTGAGGTGTTCGGGCGCGATCTCGTTGACGATCGGTCCCGTGTCGACGATGAGCTTGACGCCGTCGGGCAGGTTCGCCGCGAACCGCGAGACGACGGGCGCGCTCGTCGGATAGGCGAGGTCATAGCCGGAGACGTACAAGACGTCGCCGTCGCGCACCTCGAGGTTGTCGAATTCGTCGTGGCTCGGCTCGGCCTCGACACCGAGCGTCGTGATAAACGTGCGCTCGCCGTCGGGTTCGCGCAGCGTCAGGCACAGCCCGGTATCGCCGACGAGCGTCTCCCCCACATGCTCGATGCCCTCGGCCTCAAGCGCGAGGCGCACCTGCGCAGAGTTCGCGCCCGTCCCGAGCGGGGACGCGAGCAGCGTCTCGATGCCCTGGCGCGCGACCGCGGAGACGACGTTAAACCCGCCGCCGACGACCGCACCTGCGCTCTTGGCAATGACGTCGCCGCCGCGCGTCGGGAAATGCGGCAGGTTCATGGGCAGGTCGAGGACGCACGACCCGGTGGAGATAAAACGCGGCATGGCTAGCTACTTCACGACGACGGAGGGAATGATCATGGGGCGGCGATGCAGCCGCTTGGACGCGAACTGTCCGAGCACGCGCCGCATCGCCTGGCTGAGCTGGTGCTCGTCGGTCACGCCATCGGCGAGGACCTTCTCGAGCGCCTCGGCGACCTTCGGTTCGAGCGCGGTGAACACGTCATCACCTTCGGCCACGCCCTTGGCGGACACGGTCGGACCGGCGACGATCTCGCGCGTCTTCGCCTCGATCACGGCGAACGCGGAGACGAAGCCCTCCTGCGCGAGGATCATGCGGTCCTTCAGCTCGGATTCCGTGATCTCGCCGATGGAGGACCCGTCGACGAAGACGAGGCCACACGGCACCTGGCCGACGACCTCGGCTTTGCCGTCCTTCACATCGACGACGACGCCCGACTCGCCCAGCATGACGTTCTCGCGCGGCACGCCGGTCGAGATCGCGAGGTTCGCGTTCGCGACGAGGTGGCGGACCTCGCCGTGGATGGGCATAGCATTTTCGGGGCCGACGATGTTGTAGCAGTAGAGCAACTCGCCCGCGGGCGCGTGGCCCGAGACGTGCACGCGCGCGATCCCCTGGTGGATGACCTTCGCGCCGAGGCGCGTCAGTCCGTTGATCACGCGCGAGATCGAGGTTTCGTTGCCCGGAATCATCGACGAGGCGAACAGGATCGTATCACCCACGCCGACGGAGATCTGGTGGCTGTGGTTCGCCATGCGCGCGAGGGCGGCCATCGGCTCGCCCTGCGAGCCCGTCGCGACGAGGACCGTCTTATCGTCGGGTAGATCCTGCAGCTTCTTCACGTCGACGACGACGCCGGCGGGCACTTCGAGGAAGCCCATCTTTTCCGCGATCCCCATATTGCGCACCATGGAGCGTCCGACGAAGGCAACCTTGCGGCCGTGATGCGCGGCGGCGTTGAGCACCTGCTGGATGCGGTGGACGTGCGAGGCGAAGGACGCGACGACGATCTTGCCGGGCGCATCGGCGAACACCGAGTCGATGACCGGGCCGATCTCGCGTTCATGCGTCGTAAAGCCGGGCACTTCCGCGTTCGTGGAGTCGACCATGAACAGGTCGACGCCCTCATCGCCAAAGCGGGCGAACGAGCGCAGGTCGGTGAGGCGGTTATCGAGCGGCAGCTGGTCCATCTTGAAGTCGCCCGTATGCAGCACGTTGCCCGGCTTGGTGCGGATGAACAGCGCGAGCGAGTCCGGGATCGAGTGATTGACCGCGACGAACTCGCATTCGAACGGGCCGAACTCTTCGATATCACCCTCGGTGACCGTCAGCGTGAGCGGCGTGATTCGGTGCTCCTGGAGCTTCGCCTCGGTGAGCGCGAGCGTGAAGGACGACCCGACGAGCGGGATGTCCGGCTTGAGCTTCAGCAGGTACGGGACCGCGCCGATGTGGTCCTCGTGGCCGTGGGTGAGCACGATCGCGATGACGTCGTCGAGTCGGTCTTCGATATAGGAAAAATCCGGCAGGATGAGGTCGACGCCCGGCTGGTCGTCCTCGGGGAAGAGGACACCGCAGTCCACGATGAGCAGTCGGCCATCGATCTCGAAGACGGTCATGTTGCGGCCGACTTCGCCGAGTCCGCCGAGCGGGACGATCCGCAGGGTGTCGTCTTGGAGGGCGGGAGGGGCAGAAAGCTCAGTAAAGGGTTCCATCACGTGCCAAGTCTACGAGGTTTGATGGCCGGCGGCGATGATGCGCCCCCACGACCACGCCTACACCACCGACTCGGCCGCGGCCTGGCTCACGGGCACCCGTCATTAATCGACACCGCTATTCGGGCGATAAATTGCGACCAGTAAAGCCCGTAAACTCGACCGAAACTTGGCAACATTGCCTCACGCAAGAATTATAACATTACCCACGCACGACGAATTTGGCGATCAGTGCACGCTCTTCGTAATCTTTCGAAGCCAATTCTTCAATCGCCGAAGGTCTATTCCATGATTTCATTCCGATCGGCGGCTCGCCGATTACTCGCTGCCGCAGCGCCTCTTGCCCTGGTCTATACGATGACGACCGGCGCTTATGCCGATACCGATCACGCGTCACAGGTGCGGATCGGGTCAGTAGAGCAGCGCCAGGTGGGCGCCGCGATTCGAGGTTTTGTTCCCGGTAGCACGTCTAATGTTTCGCAGACCGTCCTCTTCCCCGTCGACACGAACGTCGATGGCACGATCGACGTGTGATCCTACTGCATCGAGTACACCATCGACGCGGCGATGGACGCCGACGGCGCCGCCGACGCATGGCACACCTTCCCGGGCGATAACAAGTTCAAGACGAGCAAGGACGTGCGCGAGAAGGTCCACTGGATCATCAACAACAGCTACCCGCAGGTCCCGGTCGCCCACGTCGCGAAGGCCGCCCCCGACCTCGCCGGGCTGACCGAGCGCGAGGCCATCACCGCCACCCAGGCCGCGATCTGGCACTTCACCGACGACCTGGTCGTCACGGACTTCGCGGCACGCATCCCCGCCGGCCAACGCTTTCGCAAGATGAGCTAATAGCGCACGTAATACCCATTCTGGCGGGAACAGATATCACACTGTTCCCGCCAGATTGCTATTACCGATAAGAATCGAACAACGATCCGTGTGAGCGACATACCAGAATGCCTTTTTAGCATTCATAATCTCGCTATAAACTCACACAACCGAACAGCTAACCGCGTGACCAGCTCGTGTTAGAGATAGTTCAGCGTCTCCATGGCGCTACGCAGCTTCGCGACCTGCTCATCGGTCGCCGGCAGCAGCGGGAGCCGGAACGTCGCCGACGGAATGATGCCCTGCAGCGCGACCGCGGTCTTGGCCATGACGGCACCGAGCCCCTCGCCCATAACGGCGTCGACGAGCGGCAGCAGTTCGTGGTGCAGCTGGGCCGCCTTCTTCACATCGTCTGCCTCGAGCGCATCCGCCATGGCGCGGTAGCGGTCGGGCGCCGCATGCGCGACGACGGAGACGAATCCCGCACCACCGAGCGCGCCGAAGGAGAAGTTCAGCGCGTCATCGCCGGAGTAGATCGCGAGATCGTGCTCCCGGCCGCGCGCGATACCGCCGACGACGTCACCGGTGGCGTCCTTGACCGCAATGATGCGCGGATCCGCGACGATGATCTCGTTCGCCTCGGGGCCGATTTTCACTCCCGTGCGCCCGGGGATGTCATAGACCATGACGGGCACGTCGCCGGCCTTGGCGATCTCGACGATATGCGCCGCAATCCCCGCCTGGCTCGGCTTGTTGTAATACGGCGAGACGATGAGCAGCGAGTCCGCGCCCGCCTCGACGGCCTGCGCACCGATGCGCGCCGCATGCTTGGTATCGTTCGAGCCCGCGCCGGCCATGATCTTGGCGCGATCCCCGACGGCGTCCTTCACGACGCGGATGAGATCGTTCTTCTCCGGGGTGTGCGTCGTCGGCGACTCCCCCGTCGTACCCGACAGCAAGATGCCGTCGCAGCCCTTGGCAACGAGATGGTCGGCGAGCGTTTGCGCCGCATCTAGATCGAGCGAGCCGTCGGCCTTAAAGGGCGTAACCATCGCAGGAATGACGGAACCGAAAACCTCGCGAGCACGTTGCCTATTCATGTTCGAAGGGTAGACCCACGGGCCAAGCTAGCCAAGATTTCGCCCAAAGACTGGGACGATAGCGCTATGCGAATCATTGCGCACCGTGGCTATCACGCCCACCACCTGGAGAACACCCTGCCCGCGATCGAGGCCGCCATGAAGCTTGGCGTGGCCGGCGTCGAAGTCGATTTGCAGCTGGCAGGCGACGGCTCGGTCGTGGTCATCCACGACGCGACGACGGCTCGCCTGTGGGGCGATCCGCGCCCGGTGTCCGCGCACAGCGCGGAGTCCTTGGCTGCGCTCGGACAGGGCGATGACCGGATCCCGACGCTGAACGAAGTCCTCGAGCTCTCGCGCACCTATGACATCCCGGTCATCCTCGACCAAAAGACGCCCGAGGTAGCGCTCGCCGCCCTCGCGCTGCTCATCCACGAAGGTCTCGAGGGCAAGGTCGCGTTCTGCGGCGAACTGCCCGGCCTGCTCGAGGTACGTCGCCACAGCACGAGGACGGAGGTCTACTTGAACGACGAAGGCCTCGTCACTCCCGACATCCGCATCCTCGCGCAGCTACGCCCGAGCGCGATCAACCCCGAATACCACGGCGTATCCCTCGGCCTGGTCCGATCCGCACAGGAGTTCGGGCTGGGCGTCTCGTGCTGGACGCCGAACCGGGAAAAAGATTTACGCGCGATGGCGGCGCTCGGCGTCGACGCGGTGATGACCGACGAAGTGAAGCTCGCGCTCGATCTGTTGTCATGAGTCTCTTTGCGTCCTGGCCACCCGCCGCGATCCTCGCCCTCGTGATCGCGTTCCTCCTGGCGTGCGCGGCGGCCATCGCAGGGTTCGTACGAATCCGCTCAGCTGCCCGCGCTCACCAGGCCACGCGGGCCGAAGCGGAACGACTGCGGGGACTCGCCAAGGATCGTGCCCAGCGCATCGCGATGTTGTCCCACGAGGTGCGCACCCCACTCGCCCTCATCCGCGGCGCCGGGGAACTGCTCGAAGATGGCTCCGCCGGACCGCTCACCGCTGAGCAGGAACGCTTCATGACCACGATCATGGACAACACCTCACACGTCATCTCGCTCACCGAAGACCTGCTGAGTTACGCCCGGCTCGAAGCCACGCTGTTCGATCTGCATCTGGAAAAACTCGACTTGCGCGCACTTGTGCGCGACACGGTCCGCGAACTTCGGGCGTTGCACGACGCTCCCCTCCAACTCGATAACCGCGGCCGGCCGATCCCGGTCCTCGCCGACACCCGGCTGTTGCGTG
Organism: Bowdeniella nasicola; assembly: GCF_001907295.1. GTDB lineage: Bacteria > Actinomycetota > Actinomycetes > Actinomycetales > Actinomycetaceae > Bowdeniella > Bowdeniella nasicola. Next base: position 48,410 of record NZ_MQVR01000001.1, on the reverse strand, counting down.
AGGCTCTGTGGAACCTCGCAAACAACGCAATCCGGCACGCTCGCGAAGGCACACCGATCAATTTCCACGTGACCGAGGGCGAAGGCCAAGCGGTCCTCGCCGTATCAAACGAGGGCCGCGGCGTCGACTCCGAAATTCGCGAGGCCATGTTCCAGCCCTTCCACACCACCTCCGAGAAGGGCACCGGCCTCGGCCTCACGATCACCAAAGCGATTGTGGAACTGCACGGCGGAACTATCCTCGTAGATACCACCGCGAGGAGTGGCACGACCATGTACTTCACGATCCCGACGACGTTAGACGCCAGCCATGAGTGAGGACACTGGCCGGATTCTCGTGGTCGAAGACGAACCCCAGATGGCAGACATCATCGAGTTCGTCCTCGCCAAACATGATTTCGCTCCGCTCCTCGCCCCGACGGGCGAAGCCGGCTGGCACGCCCTCAGAAACCACCAGATCGATGCCATCGTCCTCGACGTGATGCTCCCCGACATCACCGGGATCCAACTGTGCGAACGCATCCGCGCCGTGAGCGACGTGCCCATCATCTTCCTCTCCGCGCTCGGCTCGGAGACAGAACGCATCCGCGGGCTCGAGGCCGGGGCCGATGACTACCTCGCAAAACCCTTTTCCCCGCGAGAGCTCGCTCTGCGGGTGCGAGTCCTGCTCGCCCGGTCCCGAGCGACCAGGCGTCCCGACATCGTCGTCGGGGATCTCAGCATCGAGGTCGACTCTCCCCGCGCGCAATACCGAGATCGCCAGATCCGCCTCACCGCGACCTCACACGCGCTCTTGCGCGCCCTTGCCCGCACCCCGGGCGAAGCCGTCGCCATCAACGACCTGCTCAATGAGGTCTGGCAAACCTCCGCACGCCACGGCGGCAAGGAGATGGTCAAGACTGCTATGTACCGGCTGCGTCAGGAACTCGGCGATGCGGCAAGCCTCGTCGTGAACCAGCGCGGAGCGGGCTACCTCCTTCGGTCACACAGCCGTGACCATTCGTGACCTTTCTAGGGTCCAAAAACTCCGGAATTCCTGGGATTCTTTGAGTGTCACCACTCAATGAGGAGGAAACCATGCAGTTTCGGAAAATGACAGTTACCGCGAGCGCTATGGCGCTTGCTCTCTCCCTTACGGCCTGCGGCTCCGACGAATCCGGCGGCGATGGCGACGGTTCCGGCGGCAGCATCACGGTGGCGTGCGGCGCGATGGAAGACCTGTGCCAGAAGTGGACCGAAGCGTTCACGGCAAAGACGGGCATCAAGGCCAACTTCGTGCGCCTGTCCTCGGGTGAAACGGTCGCCCGTCTCGCATCCGCGAAGGACAGCCCCGAGTTCGACGTGTGGCATGGTGGCCCGGTCGACGGCTATGGCGCTGCGGTCAAGCAGGGGCTCCTTCAGGAATATGACTCGCCCGAAGCGGCCAAAATCCCGGACAAGTACAAGGATCCGAACCACATGTGGACGGGCGTGTACGTCGGCGTCCTCGGGTTCTGCTCCAACCAGGCCGTCCTGGACAAGCTCGGCGTTGAGCTTCCCGACAGCTGGGATGACCTGCTCGATCCGAAGCTGAAGCAGCAGGTCTCGACGGCACATCCGTCGACCTCGGGCACCGCGTTCACGACGCTGTGGACGCAGGTAGTGCTCAACGGCGGTGAAGACGGCGGCCTCGACTTTATGAAGAAGATGCATCCCAACGTCCTGCAGTACACCAAGTCGGGCACCGCTCCCGGCCAGGTCGCGGGTCGTGGCGAAGTGGGCGTCGGTCTCGTCTTCTCCCACGACTGCGTGAAGTACCAGGAAGAAGGCATGAGCGACCTCAAGGTGAGCTTCCCGAAGGAAGGCACCGGTTATGAGGTGGGCGGCGTCGCGATGATCGCGGGCGCGAAGAACGCCGATGCGGCGAAGAAGTACATCGACTTCGCGATCTCGGCGGAAGCCCAGAACATCGGCCAGACCGTCGGCTCCTACCAGGTGCTCACTCACCCGGAAGCGAAGGTCGATGAGCGTATGGTCAAGCTCGATGATGTGAATCTCATCGACTACGACTTCGCGAAGGCCTCCGAGTCGAAGCCCGGCCTGACCGCCCGGTTCGACGAAGAGATCGCGGCAGCGCCGCGTGACTAGCGTCGAGCAGGACTCCTCATGAGCACAACGGCTCAGCTCGCTGCTGACCCCGCCGCCGCGGCCCCCGCGGCGGCGGGCTCTGCCCGCACTCGGGTACGGCAGGATCCCATCACGATCAGCCTGATCGTCGCGGTTCTCATCATTTTGACGATCCTTATCGGGTTGCCCCTGATCCAGATCCTGTCGAAAGCCTTCGGCGAAGAGGGCCTTGCTGCCCTCGGCCGGATCTTCACATCCCCAGTGAATCTGCGGATTATCCGCAACACCGTCGTCCTTGGCGTCCTCGTCGGCGCGATCGGAACCCTTCTCGGTTTCCTGTTCGCTTATGCGCAGGCTCGCTTGGACTTCAAAGGCAAAAAGTTTTTGCACCTCATTGTGCTCCTGCCGATCGTCTCCCCGCCGTTTGCTGTGGCGACGGCGGCCATCACGCTCTTCGGCCGCAACGGCATGATCTCGAACCAGCTGCTCGGCATGCCGTGGAACATTTACGGCCTCGACGGACTCACACTCGTGCTGTCGCTGTCGTTCTTCCCCGTGGCCTACATGAACCTGCTCGGCATGCTGCGCTCGCTTGATCCCGCGATGGAAGAAGCCGCGGCGTCCCTTGGCGCGTCGAAGTGGAAGATTTTCCGCACCGTGACGCTCCCATTGCTCGTCCCCGGTTTCGCCGCGTCGTTCCTGTTGCTATTCGTCGAGGCGATCGCCGACCTGGCGAATCCGCTCGTCATTGGCGGCGACTACACCGTCTTAGCATCGCGCGCCTACATCGCAATCACGGGCGAATACAACACCGCAGCGGGCTCGGCCTACTCACTGGTGCTGCTCATCCCGGCGCTACTGGTCTTTATCGTCCAGCGGTACTGGACCGGCCGCGCCTCAACCGTGACGGTGACGGGCAAGCCCGCAGGGCAGGGTCGTCTCATCACGTCGTGGAAGGCGCGCGTTTCGCTGCTGAGCGTTATCGGGCTCGTCACCGCCGTCGTCATCATCATTTACGCTGCGGTGTTCGTCGGCGCGTTCGTGAAGATTCTGGGCGTCAACAATACGTTCACGCTCGACAACTTCAAGTACCTGCTCTCGGGCATCGGTAACGACGCCATCATCGATACGACGCTGCTCGCTCTGATCGCTACGCCGATCGCGGGCGTGCTCGGCATGCTCATCGCGTGGCTCGTCGTCCGCCGCTTGAAGCGTGGGCGCGACCTGCTCGACTTCTTCGGCATGCTCGGTCTTGCCGTCCCCGGCACGGTCATCGGTATCGGCTACGCGATCACGTTCAACACGCCGCTGAAGATTGGTGGCGTCACGGTGTTGCCGGCCGTCGCTGGCGGTGGCGCAATCCTCGGTGGTGCGATCGCGATCGTCATGGTGTTCATCGCGCGCTCGATGCCCGCCGGTCAACGCTCCGGCATCGCATCCCTGCAGCAGATCGACCCAGCGATCGACGAAGCCGCGATCTCCCTTGGCGCCTCCGGACTGACCACGTTTAGGACGGTGACACTGCCGCTCATCCGGCCAGCGTTCCTCACCGGCCTTTCCTACGCGTTCGCGCGCTCGATGACGACGCTGTCGCCGATCATCTTCATCACGACGCCGCACACCCGAATCATGACGTCCCAGATCCTTTCGGAGGTCGACGCGGGTCGCTTCGGCAACGCATTCGCCTTCTGCACGATCCTCATCGTCATCGTCATGAGCGTGCTCGGCATTATCAACCTGGCTGTCCGCGGCAATCCCGCGGTCAAGGCCCCCATTACCCCCGCAGGAGCCTGATATGACTACGACGAATACCCAGCCCGAAGTGCTGGAACCCACTGATCCCGAGGTTGGGCGCCTCAAGCTCGACAACCTCGTGAAGACCTTCGGGTCCGGCGCCACCGCAGTCAACGCCGTCGATGGCATCACCCTCGACATCCCGCCCGGCGAGTTCGTCACGCTCCTTGGCCCCTCGGGCTGCGGCAAAACGACGACGCTACGCATGGTTGCGGGGTTTGAGGACGCGACGAGCGGACGCGTCGAGCTCGATGGCACCAACCTCGTCGACCAGCCGCCCAATAAGCGGCCGATGGCGATGGTGTTCCAGTCCTACGCCCTCTTCCCGCACTTGAGCGTGCGCGAAAACATCGCCTACGGCCTGAAGCTGAAGAAGCTCCCGGCCGCGGAGATTAGGGAGCAGGTCGACGTAGCGCTGACGTCGATGAACCTCAACGCGCTTGCCGACCGTGCGCCGAACCAGCTCTCGGGCGGCCAGCAGCAACGCGTGGCGCTCGCGCGCGCGATGGTCATGCGTCCCAAGGTGCTGCTGTTCGACGAGCCGCTGTCGAACCTCGATGCGAAGCTGCGTGTGCGCATGCGTCAGGAAATCCGCCGCCTGCAGCACCGGCTCGGCATCACGAGCCTGTACGTCACCCACGATCAGTCCGAGGCGATGACCCTGTCCGACCGCATCGTCGTGATGAATGCCGGCAAGATCGAGCAGGCTGCCAGCCCCGACGAGATCTATCGTCGACCGGCATCGGTCTTCGTCGCCGACTTCATCGGCCGCGCGAACTTCCTTGCCGTCGATGTCCTCGAGGTCGCCGACGGAAACGCGCGGGTGCGCGTCCTGGAACGTGAGTTCACGATCCCGGCACACCCGGATATCGGGGCCGGATCGGACGCGCTCGTCCTCGTCCGTCCCGAGTCCGTGCGACTCGAGAAGGTCGACTCCAGCGAGCAGGCACATGACGTCGTCGGCGACCACGGCCAGATCCTCGCCGCGGTGTTCTACGGCGAAAACGTCGAATATGAGGTCGAAACCGAGCACGGCACGATCGTCGTGATCGAAGCAGACCCCGATCCCGAAACCATCCACGCCGAAGGCAGCGAGGTCCGAATCGACTTCAACTCGGAGCGCTCCTGGCTGCTGCCGAACCGCGACTAGCCGCACCTCGACGCGATGCGCCGGCGCCCCGAGTGGGGGTCGGCGCATCGTCGCGTAGGGTGGAGCCATGCCTCTTCCCGATGTCTCTGTCCGCCCCGCCGTGCTCGACGATGCGCCACGGATTTGGGAGATCCAACGCCACGCGCTGATCGAGGACATCGCCGCAGCTTTCGGCGGCGCGGTGCCCGAGGCGGCGCGCGCGCAGATCGACGCGATGGTTGGCGCCGACGTGTGGCGCCGAACGATCGCCTCGCTGCCAGCCAAGTCCGCGGTCGTCGTCGCGCTGCGCGCGGACCGCGTCGTCGGATACGGGAGCCTCGTCGCGCTGCCCGAACCCGTGGCAACGCCCGACGGGCACGGCGTGATCCACGCGGAAATCTCCGGCCTCGACGTGCGCGGCGCGGACCAGCGCGCGGGCCACGGCTCGCGCCTGCTCGCGGCCCTCATGGACTATGCGGATACGTTCGCACTGCCCGGCATTGTCACGTGGGCGGTGGCGGGCGAAGAAAGCCGCACGCGCTTCCTCACCTCCGCCGGCTTCGCGCCGCTCGGGATGAAGCGCGACCTCGACGTCGCGGGCGAGCGCCTCAGCCAGGTCGGCTGGTACACGCTGCTGCCCGAGCGCTCCTCCTAACACCAGCCGCGGCTCGACCTAGCCGTAGGCCTGATCGAACGTCACGCCGAGCGGCCACACCTTCAGCATTGGCTGGTCCATATCCGAGCAGACGTCCGTCGGGTATTCCAGGAACGTGCCGACCTCGCCGCCCGGCGGCGTCACGATGATGCCGTTCGCGTGCTGCAATTCGCACGGGCTCCCGACCGCATCCTGCGTCCGCAGCTGGACCACGAGCGGAACCACCGTCCCCGGCCGCACTTCATACCGCGCATTCTCCCCCGGCTGCTGCTGCGCGGGCAGCCCGCTCTCCGACGTCCCCGCCTGATTCGCGAACGCCACCTTCGGATACCCCTCGAGCTGGCACGTGCCGCCACCGGCCGCGCGGATATTGATGACGACGTAGCCCTCGCCGCGGCCCGCCTCGGGCACGGTGAGGTCGTAAATGAGCTCCGATGCGAGACAGGATCGCGACGGATTCGCCGCCGACGTGCTGCTCGGCGTTGCCTCGGGAACGCTGCCGCCGCACGCACTCAGCGCCAGCGCTGCCCCCAGCAGCATTACTCGCACGCATCTCATATTCTCAGCGTACTCCGCTTGATTTCCTCCCCATGCGCCGCGGTGGAATACTCATCCCATGCTCCACGTGCTGCGTAACCCCTCCTACGCAAAACTCTTCAGCGCGCAGGTCATCACCCTCATCGGCACCGGCCTGCTCACCGTCGCGCTCGGCCTGCCCTGGGTGAGCGAAGCCTGGCAGATTTACGTCCTCATCTTCGTCCTGCAGGCCGCATCGGCGACGTTTACGCCGACGTTCCAGGCCATCATCCCCGAAATTTTGCCCGACGAGCGCGACTACACCGCGGCGCTGTCACTCTCGCGCCTCGCCTACGACCTCGAATCGGTCCTCTCCCCCCATGCTCGCCGCGGCGCTGCTCACATTCCTGTCCTACAGCAACCTCTTCCTCGGCACCGTCATCGGATTTGTCGGCAGCGCCCTGCTCGTAGGGGCGACCGCGCTGCCACCCCACCGACCAGACGCGCCCGCACCGTTCCTGCAGCGGCTGACCCGCGGCGTGCGCGGCGTTCGTCATCGTCAACACGGTCGTGCTCGTCCTGCCGCGCGTCCTCGATTCAGTGCCCGACCGGCCCGTGATGCTCGCCGGAGACCTCGCCCTGCCCGCGGCACTCGCGGCGATCGCGGCCGTGCTCGCGGCGTTTGGGACCGACGTGTCCTGGCCGCTGCTGCTCGCGCTATGGACCGTTCCCGGAGCCGCCAACGCACTCGTGCTCACGCCGTCGGCGCGCCTGTTGCGCCGCGCCTCGACCGAAGAAACCCGCCCGGCCGTCTTCGCGGCGCAGTTCTCGCTCTCGCACGCCTGCTTCCTGCTCACCTACCCGATCGCCGGCACGCTGGGCGCGCGCCTCGGGCTCGCCACGACCGCGGGCATCCTCGCCGCGATCGGAGCGATCGCATTCCTCGCCGCGACCGCGCTGTGGAAAGAGCCGCGCGCCGTGCAAAACGCCTAGCGCCGCAGAAAGCGGCTAGCGCCCCGGCTGAAACCTAGCGCCCGGGCAGGTCCATCACGTGATCGAGGCCGACGGTAAGTCCCGGCAGCCCACCCACCTTGCGCACCGCGAGCAAAACTCCAGGCATGAAGGACTGCCGATCGAAGGAGTCCGTCCGAATCGTCAGCAGCTCGCCGGGGTTGCCGAGCAGGATTTCCTCGTGGGCGGTCAGGCCGCTAACGCGTAGCGCATGCACGCGCACGCCGTCGATGAGCCCGCCACGCGTCCCGTCCGGATCGGCCGCCGTCGCATCCGGCATCGCCGCCGAACCCGACGCCGCGCGCGCCGCCGCAATCTTTTTCGCCGTCGCGGCCGCGGTGCCGCTGGGCGCATCGAGCTTCTTCGGGTGATGCAGCTCGATCACCTCCGCGGACTCAAAATACGGCGCCGCCAGCGCCGCAAAATGCATCGCGAGCACGGACGAGAGCGCGAAGTTCGGTGCAATGATGACGTTCCGGCCGGCCGCCCCAGCCGCCGCCTCGACTTCCGCGAGCCCCGCATCGGTCCACCCGGTCGTGCCGACGACGACGTGGCAACCGGCTGCCAGGGCTGCAAGCACGTTGCCCTTCGTCGCATCGGGAACGGTGAAGTCGACGACGGCGTCCGCGCCCGCGACCGTCTCGCGTGTGACCTCATCGCCCGCGTCGAGCTCGGCAACGAGCTGCAGGTCGTCGGCATCGGTCACGGCCTGGCACACGGTTTTTCCCATGCGCCCGCGGGCTCCCAGTACGGCTACGTTCGTCATGGCTTTAACGTAACAGCGCCCCGCAGGTGTCCCCCAGGCGGTCCAGGAGACAAAACGTCCGACCACCCCAAAGCGGGGTAGCCGGCCGAATTGAGCTAGTGGCTACTCGGAGTCATCATCGCGGCGGCGACGGGTGCGCTGGCGCGGACGACGCTCGCGTCGACGGTCATCGCCGTTGCCGCGGCGACGCTCGGAGCGCTCTTCGCGGCCCGAGTCCTCGCCCGATTCGCCCTCATCGGAGCCGTCGTTTTCTTCGCCCTCGACGACGGCGTGCAGCGAGAGCTTGCCGCGGTCATCGATCTCGGCCAGTTCGACCTGGACCTTAGAGCCGACGGGCAGGACGTCGTCGACGTTTTCGACGCGCTTGCCGCCGACGAGGCGACGGATCTGCGAGACGTGCAGCAGACCGTCCTTGCCCGGGGACAGGGAGACGAACGCGCCGAACGTCGTGGTCTTGACGACCGTGCCGACGAAGCGCTCGCCGATTTCCGGCATCTGCGGGTTCGCAATGGCGTTGACGGCGTCGCGGGCGGCATCCGCGGCCGCACCGTCAGAGGCGCCGATGTAGACGGTGCCGTCGTCCTCAATCGTGAGCTCGGCGCCGGTGTCTTCCTGGATCTGGTTGATCATCTTGCCCTTGGGGCCGATGACCTCACCGATCTTGTCGACGGGGATCTTCACGGCGATGATGCGCGGCGCGGTGGCGGCCATCTCGTCGGGCGCGTCGATTGCTTCGTTCATGACGTCCAGGATGTGCAGGCGGGCGTCGCGGGCCTGCGACAGGGCCTTGGCCAGCTCATCGGACGGGATGCCGTCGAGCTTGGTGTCGAGCTGGATCGCGGTGACGAACTCGCGGGTACCGGCGACCTTGAAGTCCATGTCGCCGAAGGCATCTTCGGCGCCGAGGATATCGGTCAGCGCGGCGTAGCGGGTCTCGCCGTCGACCTCATCGCTCATGAGGCCCATGGCGATACCGGCGACGGGCGCGCGCAGCGGCACACCGGCCTGCAGCAGTGACAGCGTCGAGGCGCAGACGGACCCCATCGAGGTCGAGCCGTTGGATCCGAGCGCCTCGGAGACCTGGCGGATCGCGTAGGGGAATTCCTCGCGGCTCGGCAGCACCGGCACGAGCGCGCGCTCGGCGAGCGCACCGTGGCCGATTTCGCGGCGCTTCGGGGAGCCGACGCGGCCGGTCTCACCGGTCGAGTACGGCGGGAAGTTGTAGTTGTGCATGTAGCGCTTGGAGGTGATCGGGCTCAGGGAGTCGATCTGCTGTTCCATGCGCAGCATGTTGAGGGTGGTAACGCCCAGGATCTGCGTCTCGCCGCGCTCGAAGATCGCGGAGCCGTGCACGCGCGGCAGGACCTCGACCTCGGCGGACAGCGTCCGGATGTCCTTCAGGCCGCGGCCGTCCATGCGGACGCCCTCGGTGAGGGTGCGGTGACGCACGAGGTTCTTCGTCAGCTGGCGGTAGGCGGCCGACAGTTCCTTTTCGCGGCCTTCGAACTCTTCGCCGAGGGCTTCGAGCATCTCGTCGCGGCCGGCGTCGATCTCGGCTTCGCGCTCGAGCTTGCCGGAGATCGTGATGGCCTTCTTCAGGTAGTCCGTCGAGTGCTTCTCGACGGCGGCGAAGGCATCGTCCTGGTAGTCGAGGAACAGCGGGAAGTCAGCGGTCGGCTTCGCGGTCTTTTCCGCGACGACGAGCTGGGCTTCGCATAGCGCCTTGATGAACGGCTTCGCGGCCTCCAGGCCCTCGGCGACGACCTCTTCAGTCGGCGCGGTCGCGCCCTGGTTCTTCACGAGATCCCAGGCGTTGTCGGTGGCCTCGGCCTCGACCATCATGACGGCGACGTCGTCACCGACGATGCGGCCGGCCACGACCATCGAGAACACGGCGCGCTCGAGCTCGCTGTAGCGTGGGAATGCGACCCACTGGTTGTCGATCAGGGCGATACGCACGCCACCGATCGGGCCGGAGAACGGCAGGCCAGCGATCTGCGTGGACATCGAGGCGGCGTTGATCGCGACGACGTCGTAGGCGTCATCCGGGTGGATGGCTAGGATGGTTTCGACGATCTGAACCTCGTTGCGCAGGCCCTTGACGAAGGCGGGGCGCAGCGGGCGGTCGATGAGGCGGCACGCGAGGATCGCGTCGGTCGTCGGGCGGCCTTCGCGACGGAAGAACGAGCCGGGGATCTTGCCCGCGGCATACTGGCGCTCTTCGACGTCGACGGTCAGCGGGAAGAAGTCGAACTGGTCCTTCGGGTTCTTGCCGGCCGCGGTGGCCGACAGGACCATCGTGTCCTCATCGAGGTAGACGACCGCGCTTCCGGCGGCCTGGCGGGCGAGCCGCCCGGTTTCGAAGCGCACGGTGCGCGTTCCGAACGAGCCGTTGTCGATGACGGCTTCGGCGAATGTGATTTCTGGGCCTTCCATGGCACCTTCCTGTGTCATGGCCACTTACCCGACGGTCATCGATCGAAGCTCACGGAAGTCTCTCGTTCCGGAAGCCACCACCGAGGACCGGGCAGGCAGCGTGGCACTCTTCAGTTTGTTCCTGCCCCGCCGCTATTTTACGGCGGGCGCTAAGACGGCCCGGGCTTAGCCCGGGCCGATTTCGTCTAGCGGCGAATGCCGAGACGTTCGATTAGGGAGCGGTAGCGCTCGATGTCGATCTTCTTGAGGTAATCAAGCAGGCGACGACGCTGACCGACCAGCAGCATGAGGCCACGACGGGAGTGGTGGTCATGCTTGTGGGTCTTGAAGTGTTCGGTGAGATCCTTGATGCGCTTGGTCAGCAGCGCAACCTGGACCTCCGGGGAGCCGGTGTCGCCCTCATGGGTGGCGTACTCGGCGATGATCTGTTCTTTGACGTCCTTGCTCAGCGGCACAGGCTTCTCCTTATGATTTCGTTGCACAGAGCTCCGGGGCATGTTCTCCCGGGCACGACGCATCCGTGGCCGAAGATTACGGCAAACGCCAGGTTACCACGCGCCTGCCGCCTCCTGGGAAGCGAAGCGGAGCGCTACGCGTGTGCGATGGGACACCTAGAAGCTGGCGCGTCCCATCGCGAGCATCCAGACAAACAGTGCGGTACCGACAATAAGGACGGCGAGCACGGCCCATTCGAAGGGCTTAAAAACTTTTCGGTGCTGCGCTTCACGACGCGCAAGCACGTACAGCGGCGTGAGGACGAGGTAGGCGGTGATCGAGCCGAGGAAGTAGGCCAGTCCCCCGGCATAGATCAGCCACAGGCCGTAAATCGTGGCGAGCACACCGATGACGACGTCGCGCTTGCGCACCTGCTGCGCATCGGCCTCCGATTCCTTCAGCGAGGACGTCAACTGGAACAGCGCGACGAGGGTGTAGGGAATGAGGAAGACGCCCGAGGCGAGCAGGATGAGGAACTCGTAGGTTTTTTCGCTAAACGCCGTCCACAGCAAAACGATCTGGACGCAGATATCCGACAGCCACAGCGCAATGCGGGGCGTGCCGTGCGAGTTGAGCGCACCGATGCGGGTGGGAATGACGTTGTCGGCCGCGGGGATGCGCAGGATTTCGGTCGCGAGCAAAATCCACGACAGCAGCACGCCAAGCAGCGAGATCGTGAGACCCGCGGCGATGAATTTCGCTCCCCACGGCCCGACGACGTGGGCGAAGACGCCCGCGAGCGACGGGTCGCGCACGGCGGATAGTTCGGTCTGGCTCATGACGCCGTAGGACAGCAGGTTCACCGCGATGAGCAGCGCGAGCACGAACAGGAACCCGAGGACCGTCGCGCGCCCGACATCACGGCGCTGGCGCGCACGACGGGAGAAGATCGACGCGCCCTCGACGCCCGAGAACACCCACACCGTAATGAGCATCATCCCGACGATCTGCGCCATCGGGCTGCCGAGCTGCGTCGTCGACGCGAAATCATCGGTCGAGACGACCGTACCCTCGCCCCAAAAATCGCGGGTCAAAAAGCCGATCTTGAACGAGAAGAAGCTGACGACGATGAAGACGATGAGCGGGACGACCTTCGCGATCGTCACGATGACGTTGACAATCGCCGCGGTCTCCACGCCCCGCAGCACGAGGTAGTGCACGACCCACAGCAGCGCGGAAGCACAGGCGATTGCGATCGGCGTATTGCCGCCCTCGAACGCGGGGACGAACGTGCCGATCGAGCTCATCAGCAGTACGAGGAAGCCGACATTGCCGATCCACACGCCGATCCAGTACCCCATCGCGGCACAGAACCCGACGTAATTACCGAACCCGGCGCGCGCATAGCCGTAGACGCCGCCGTCGAGCCGTGGCAGGCGCATCGCGAGTGACTGGAAGGACAGCGCGAGCATGAGCATCCCGAACCCTGTGATCGCCCAGCCGATGAGCAGCGGGCCGGGGGCCGCGGCCCGCGCCATCTGCGAGGGCAACCCGAAGATGCCACCGCCGATCATCGAGCCGACGACGAGCGCCGTCAGCGCGGGCAGCGCCAGCCCCTTCAGCCGTTGCGTCTCCCCCTGCTCGCGTGTCATGAGGCCATACTATCGCGCGAGGCCCGCTCGCCGCGGCCAATACCGTCGGCGCTGCGTTATTCGGTCGCGGAGACGAAAACTATTTCGCGGTTACGCTTGCCGGATCGACGCGGCTGGCACTCGGCACGCCAAGGATGCGCGCCGTCGTGGCAAGATCGCGGTCCATCTCGGCCAGCAGCGCGTCGAGCGAGTCAAAGCTCGCCATCGCACGGATCCGCTCGGTGAACTCAACCTGCACCGTCTGCCCATAAATATTGAGGTCGCTGCGCCCGAGCACGTGCGCCTCGACGGTGCGGCGCTCCCCGTCGAAATGCGGGTTCGTGCCGACTGAGATCGCGGCGGGCAGTGGGCGCACCACGCCGTTATCGCACAGCACGAGCCACCCGGCATACACGCCGTCGGCGGGCACGACGCCGACGCCCTTGGCGTGGACGTTCGCCGTCGGGAAGCCGAGTTCGCGACCGCGCTTCAGGCCGTGCTCGACCTCGCCGCGCACGCGATGCGGCCGGCCCAGCACGTAGGCGGCCTCGCGCACGTCCCCGGCGAGCAGCGCCTCGCGCACCCACGTGGAGGACCAGCGTCGCCCGGTCTTCGGATCGTGCAGGTCGCTCACGATCCGCACATCGAACCCGAGATCGGCGCCGAGCGAGGCCAGGCACTGCGCATCCCCCGCGTTGCCCGCCCCGAAACGCACGTCTTCGCCCTCGACGACGCAGGACGCGGCAAGCCGCTCAAGCAGATACGTCTGGACGAATTCGCGCGGGGACTGCGCGGCAAAACCGAGCGAATAGGGCACGACGTCGACCTCATCGACGCCGAGATCGCGCAACAGGTCGATGCGGTGCTCGAGCGTCGTGACCTCCGTGAGGTACGCGTCCGGCCGATGGACCTTGACCGGATGGGGGTCAAACGTCATGACGATAAGCGGGATGCCACGCGCATCCGCCTCGGCGCGCGCGGCGGCGAGCACCGCCTGGTGGCCGCGGTGCACGCCGTCATACATGCCAATCGTGACGACGCTGCTCATTGCGCCTCCATGACGAGCACGGGCCGGGTGCGCCCCTCGCGCACGGTGACGACGGCGATGAGCGATCCTGCATGGGCGGCCAGCGCGAACTCGCCGGCGAAGTCGCGCGGCGCGATAAACCGCCCCTGGGCGAGATCCTTCGCCTCGCCATCATCGACCTCGCACACCGGCAGGACGCGGCCCATGACGCCAAGCGGTTCGAGCAGTTCGGGCGCCTCGAGCTCGCTCGCGTCGGCGAGCGTGAACGGCCCGACGGACGTGCGCTCAAGGCGCGTCAGGTGTCCGCCGACGCCGAGCGCTTCGCCCAGGTCGCGCGCGATCGCGCGAATATAGGTGCCCGACGAGACCCGCACGCGCACGTCGAGATCGACGACGCCACCGCCGCCCGCGCCCGTCGCCGGCGTCGGACCGGAGAGCACCTCGAGCTCGTGGATCGTCACGGGGCGCGCGGCGATCTCGACGTCCTCGCCCGCACGCACGCGGTCGTAGGCGCGTTTGCCGTCGACCTTGATCGCCGACACGCGCGTCGGCCGCTGCATGATCTCGCCGCGAAACGCCTGAAGCGCCGCCAGGATCTGCGCATCGGTCACGCGGAACGCGTCCGTCGCGGCCATGAGTTCGCCCTCGGCGTCGTCCGTCGTCGTCGCCTCCCCCAGGCGGATCGTCGCGGTATACGCCTTATCGAGCCCGACGAGGTACGTCAGCAGCCTCGTGGCGCGCCCCACCCCGGCGATGAGCAACCCCGTCGCCATGGGATCGAGCGTGCCCGCATGCCCGACCTTGCGGGTAGCAAGCGAGCGCCGCAGCGCCGCGACGACGCCGTGGGAGGTGGGACCGGCGGGCTTGTTCACGAGAACAAACCCGCTGGGGCCGTTACTCATCGACGCGCGGCTTGCGGTAGGGATCGGGGTCCCCCGCATACGTTTTGCCGCTCGCCTGCTGGGCGATCTCGGCATCGGCGGCCGCGGCGCGCTTGATCGCATCGTCGATCGCGGCGGCCGATTCCGGCAGCGCGTCGGCGATGAACTCGATCGTCGGGGTCAGCCGCACGCCGGTGCCCTTGCCGACCTCGGAGCGGATGAGGCCCTTGGCGGATTCGAGCGCGGCCCGCGTTCCGGCCTGCTGCTCCTCGTCGCCAAAAACGGTGTAGAAGATCGACGCGTGCTGCAGATCGCCGGTCATCCGCACATCGGTCACGGTGACGAAACCGAGCCGCGGGTCCTTGATGCGGGTATCGAGGAGCTTCGCGACGATGACTTTGATGCGTTCGGCAAGCCGACGGGCGCGTTGTGGATCAGACATGGTCTCAAGGTTAGTAGCGGGCGCGAAGCGAGTCCATTGCGCGAACCGCGTCGAGGATTGTGAGGTGCGGCAGCGGGTCGAGCTTGGACGCGATGACGAAGTCGGTCAGCTGCTCACGCACGACGGCGAGCAGGTCGTCGGGCTTCCACGGTTTCGCGATGTAGTGGTCGAGCCCCGCCTGGTTCACGGCCTTGATCGTGTCACCCTGATCGGCCTGGCCGGTCACCAGCACGGTGCGCGCGGGCCCCGTGCGCGGATCGGACTGCATCTGAACGAGGAAATCGACGCCGCTCGTGCCGGGCAGGCGGTGATCGGCGAGCACGAGGGCGAGCACATCGCCGTCGGCGTCGATCTCGCCGACGACCTCCCACGCGTCGGGCACATCTTCGGCAAATTCGACGCGCGCGACCTTCGCGACGGACGCCAGATCCCGCCCGAGGGCGGCGCGCACCTCCGCTTCGTCTTCCAGCACGATGATGGCTAAACGCATGGCTTACTCCTTGGTTGCGGGTAGATCGACGATGACGATGGTGCCGCCAGGGGCGGACTCGATATCGATCTCGCCGTCGTGCTCGTGCACGATGTGGGCGGCGAGACCGAGCCCCAGCCCGAGGCCGAAGCGGACCGTGCCGTGCTTCGTCGTGAAATGGGGTTGGAAGACTTGCGGGAGGACCGAGGCTGGGATGCCGGGGCCGTTGTCGGCGATGGTGACGCGCACGTGGTCCTCGCCGTGGTCGAAGGCGGCGATGGTGACGCGGGCGCCGCCGGCCGGCGGGTGATCGGCGAGTGCCTCGGCGGCGTTGACGAGGACGTTCGTCCAGACCTGGCCGAGCTGCGAGGGGTGCCCGGCGATGCGGCGCGTCGCGCGGTAATCGCGGTCGATCTCGACGTCGCGCAGGCGGTGGGAGACGAGGTGGAGCGTGTCGTCGAGGGTCTCGGCGACGTCGATGTCAGCGACGATCTCGTCATCGGGCCGGGCGTAGGAGCGCAGCGACGTGACGAGCGTCGTGATGCGGCGCGTGGCAACCGAGATGCCGCGCAGTTGGGCGCCGATGCGGCTGGCGAGTTCGAAGCGGTCGACGCCGGCCTCCCCTTGCGCAAGGACCGCGCGTGCCTGCGCGGGGCCCGTGATTCCGGCGGCGACGAGCCGCCACGCGGTTGCTTGATCGGTGATCGCCTCCAGCTCCCGCCGCAGGCGTCGCTCCTCGGCCGTCGAGCGCGGGGAGCGCGTGCGAGCCGATTCCATCATCTCGGTGAGGAACGCCGCTTCGGGGTGCGAGCCGAGCAACTCGGTGAGATCCCCAGCGAGGTGATCGGCCGAACGGGTGAGCGCCGCGACCGGATTGTTGAGCTCGTGCGCGAGCCCGGCGGCGAGCTCGCCGAGCGTGGCAAACCGCGCCTGCGCGATGAGCTCCAGGCGCGCGGCCTCCAAATCCTTCAGCGCCCGCGCGAGCGAGGCCCGCTCCTTTTCCAGCTCGATGTTCAGATCATTGCGCTCCACCTGCAGCTGTTCGCTGCGCAGCAACCGCGCCGCAAACCCGCGAATTGCGACGGCCGCGAGCGCCGCGCCCACCTCCGGGTCGAGCGCGAGCGCCCGGTCGAGCTGCTCGATCGACAGGTGAATGACGACGACGTCCGTCGTGGTCGTCGACGTGAAAAACGCCTTTTGCGAACGCGACAGGCTGAGCAGCCCTACGACGGGCCCCGTCGACGCATGATGCAGCAGCAGGTCCTCGGCCTCGGTGTGCCGGGTGAGGGCGACGCGCCCGGATAGGACGACGAAAACCCCGTCGACGCTGCGCCCCTGGCGGGTCAGTCGCACCCCCGCCGGCAGGTGCAGGCGCGGCCGCGGCCCGAGCGCCCGCTCGATCGCGGCGACGAGCTCGCCTTCCACGACGTGCGAGGATGCCTCCATATCGCGCAGCAGTTCCGAACGCGGCGCATCGGCCGTCGGCGAGGCGGCATCAGCATCGAGCACCGGCAGCGCCCCCGGGTGATGCAGCCGCAGCCAGCGCGCGATCTGGGAGGACGCATGCTGGCCGAGGAACCCCTGCGTCATCGGCAGGGCAACAAACGCGTCGATCCGCCCCTCATCGACCGCCCGCGCGACATCCGCATGCTCGCCCGAGGAAATCAGCAGCAGCACGCGTGCCCCGCGCAGCCGCCCGATCGCCGCGAGCGCATCGATGCGTTGATCGATGGGGCCGGGCCCCGGCAGGACGACGACGAGCGGCACCTCGAGGTCATTCGGCAGCTGCTTCTCAACCGCTCCAACCCCGTCGAAGAGCGAAATCTCCGTCCCCTCATCGACGACGCGAGCGAGCTCACCGCGCACCTGATCGGCGAGCTCTCCTCCCCCGACGACGACGACCCGCAGCGGGCGCAGCGCACCGGTCATAGCACGCCCAGCGTCGTCCAGAACCAGGGCATGACGAAGGCGAGCAGGACGGCACCGGCGACGCCGACGATGACGCCGACGAGCGCCATGTACTTGGTCGACACCTCGCCGGTCGCGTAGGCGATCGCGTTCGGCGGCGTCGAGATCGGCAACGACATGCCAAGCGAGCACGCGAGCGCAATGATGACGCCGACCTGCACGATATCGAGCGAGATCGACGTGCCCAGCCCGAGCGCGAGCGGAATAAGCAGGTTCGCCGCCGCCGAGTGCGAGATGACGTTCGACATGCCCAGCCCGAGCCCCGCAAGCACGACGACGAGCGCCGTCACGCTCATCGCGGTCCAGTTCACCGACCCGAGAAGCCACTTATCGAGCCCCGTCGCGCCGACGCCGACGCCGAGTGCGATACCGCCGGAGACGAGCCACAGCACGGGCCATTGCAGCATTTTCAGGTCATCGCCGGTCATCACCTGCGTCGCGAGCAGCACCGCGACGGGGATGAAACCGACGACGTTCGAGTTGATCCCGTGCAGCGGCTCGGTCATCCACAGGGCAACGGTCAGCCCCGCGACGACGTAGTAGATCCGCGCGGCCGCGCTCCGGTCGAAATCCGAACGCAGCGCAAGCTCAATATTCGTCCCCTTCGGGATGAAGAACGTGACGAGCACGAACCACCCGATCGCGAGCACGACGAGCATGAGCGGCACGGCGAGCATCATCCACTTGAGGAACGAAATTTGGATGCCGTTGGCGGCGAGCGCACCGAGCGCGATCGCATTCGGCGGCGTCCCGACGGGCGTACCCATGCCGCCAATATTCGCCGCGACCGGGATCGACAGCGCAATCCCAGCCCGCGCCTTCGCATCGGTCATCACCGCAAGAATGGGGATGACGACGGCAAACATCGTCGCGGTCGTCGCGGTATTGGACATGAACATCGACAGCACCGCGGTGATCGACATGAGCCCGAGTACCGTCATCCGCCCCGAGCCCTGGAACGGTTTGAGCATGACCGCCGCGAGGTTCTTATCGAGCCCGAACTTCGCCGCTCCGTCAGCGAGCAAAAACCCGCCGAGGAACAAGATGATGACAGGATCGGCGAGCGCCGCGAAATACGCCTTCGCGCCGAGCGCCCCCTCCCCGACGGGGAACAGGCCCGTCGACGACACGGTGAGCACCTCGAGCAGGATGACGAGCCCCGCGGTCGCGACGAGCGGGATCGCCTCGGTCACCCAAAAGACGATCGCAAGCAGGAAGATCGAAAGCATCCGCTGCGCCTCGGGGCTAAGCCCGGGGATCGGGATGAAGAAGGGGAGGAAAAACGCGAGGGCGCCGACGATAAGGCCGACGAGCTGGAGCGTTGTGGGTCGTTCGAGCCGAACGACGGGGCGGGTTTGTACCGATGTGGGCATCAGGTCTCCGTTAGCGGTCTGGCCGGGCTTCCTTGTTCGGCTGGCCGACGCTACACGTCTGCCACGTCACTATTTTAGGCTGCCCGACGCACCAAATCCGGGCCCTTTGACCCGGCGGCTGCGCATCCACGTCCAAGCAAGTTATCCACAGGCGGGATGTACCCCCTTAGCGCGATCGCGTCGGCCACGCTCTACTAGGAAGCCCTGAGCTCCTCCCCCGCCCCCACCTCGCCGCACCCCGCACCGACGGATCTCGCACCCGGCACGAACTCGAAGTCGCCCACCGCCACACGACCGTCGCACTGACCTCCCTCGTCGCCCACGTCGAGAACGAACGCAGCGGCCAACGCGGCACCTCGACGTCGCAGATCATCAGCGAAATCTGCCAGCTGCCGACCAAGGAAGCCGACCGCTTCGTCAAGCACGCGAGCCGCCTTGCCCGCTTTCCCGACGTCGTTCACACACTCGCAATCGGCTACATCTCCGAGGCCAACGCGAAAACGATCTGCCACACCGCCGACGAATGCTGGCCGTTCCTCGACGAGATTGACCTGCAGGGCGCCCGCACCCGCGCGCAGCAGGACGAAAAGATCAAACAGCTGTCGGACGCGAAGCGCTTCTTAGTCTTTGAGGGCGACGACGTGCGCGGTTATTCGATCCGCGGCCACCTGCCGGGCAGCCAGTCGGCGCCGCTGCTGGAGGCGATTGAGCGGGAAGCGACGAAGATTTGGCGAATGAAACGCCGACGTGGTGAAGCCGTGCCGGGTGAGGCGACGCGCAACCTCGACGCGCTGGTGGCGATCGCTCGCCGCACGAACCCGAACCCGCCGCCCGACGCGGGCCCCACTCCGGACAGCGGCCCTAATTCCGGCCCCGTCGCTCCCACCCGCAACGTCGGCCCGCACCCGAAACTTCCACACGGTGAGCTCTCGCACGACGAACTGCCACTCGAAATCGAGCCCGACGCGCACGTGCCAACTCCCGCACCAGACACGTCAGCCGCGCCCGGCACCGCCACCCCGCGGGCCACGCCCGGCCAGGCCAAACCGCACGCGACACCGGAGTACGAAGATCCGCGCCGCCGCCTCGTCGGCCCCGCGAAGCATCGGCGGAATCACCGGCGACCACCGGCAAAACGCCGACGCCTCGGGATGCCAGCTGCCGTCGTTCTCCCGACCGATGTACCCGGTAAAACACGCGCCCCGGTCGCTCACGACATGCAGTGCATACGTCGGCGCCGATTCGCCTTCCTCACCGATATCCTCCCGGTGCGCGGCGACGCACCAGCGCAGCCCAGCCTCGTCCTGAATGACGATCATGAACTCGCGTGCCGGCTCATACTCCGTTCCCAGATCGACTGGCACCCAACCGCGGTTTTCGCTCGGCGCAGGAATGCGCGGCACATCGACGACGACGGCCTCGTCATACGGCTGCGCCCCAACGTCGGGCAGCACGACGTAGGACGCGCCAACCGACGGATGCCGGAGCGCGGGCGTATCGGTCAGCAGCTCGACGGTCGTGATCGCCGCCATGGCATCGACGCGCGAGCGCAGCCGGTCATCGTCGCGCACTGGTACGGATCCTCGGGATGGCGACGGAAGTAGAGACAAGTTCCATGGCAACAGGCCTTTCGTAGCGAACAGACCCGGATAGGGAAAGGGCCGGTATTCCGTCAACGGGAATACCGGCCCGCTGCCGTCTATCGTGTCGAGTCGATCTCGACGGTGGTTAGTCGCGCTTCTTTTCGCGCATCTCCCACGTCTCGATGACGTCGCCCTCGGCGATGTCCTTGATCGCGCCCAGGCCGATACCGCACTCGTAGCCCTCGCGGACTTCGGTGACGTCGTCCTTTTCACGACGCAGCGACTCAATCTTGAGGTTATCGGCGATGACGATGCCGTCCCGCAGCAAGCGGGCATGGGTGCCGCGCTTGATGGTGCCGGAGCGCACGATCGAACCCGCAATGTTGCCGAACTTGGAGGAGCGGAAGATCTGGCGGATTTCCGCCGTTCCCAGCTGCGCCTCTTCGTAAATCGGCTTGAGCATGCCCTTCATCGCGTTTTCGATGTCCTCGATCGCCGCGTAGATGACCGAGTAGTACTTGATCTCCACGCCCTCGGCATCGGCCAGTTCGCCCACGCGCTCGGCGGGACGAACGTTGAAGCCGACGATGACCGCGTTGTCGACGGTCGCAAGGTTGACGTCGTTTTGCGTAATCGCACCGACGCCGCGGTGGATGATCCGCAGCTGGACTTCCTCGCCGACATCGATCTTGAGCAGCGAGTCCTCCAGCGCCTCGACGGCACCGGACACGTCGCCCTTGAGGATGAGGTTGAGAGTCTCGACCTTGCCTTCCTTCAGGGCGGCGTCGAAGTCCTCCAGCGAGATCCGCTTGCGGCGCTTGGCCAGCAGGGCGGCACGCTCGGCGGCCGCACGCTTGTCCGCGATCTGGCGGGCAGTGCGATCATCGGGGGCGACGATGAACGAGTCACCGGCGCTCGGCACGCTCGTGAGGCCAAGGACCTGCACGGGGCGCGACGGGCCCGCTTCGGCGACGTTTTCGCCGTATTCGTCGAACATCGCACGCACGCGACCGAACGCACTACCGGCGACGATGGAATCGCCGACGGTGAGCGTACCGGACTGGACGAGCACCGTCGCGACCGAACCGCGTCCCTTATCAAGGTTCGCTTCGATGGCGACGCCGCGGGCGTCCTTATCCGGGTTCGCGGTGAGCTCGAGGGCCGCATCCGCGGTCAGCAGGACGGCCTCCAGCAGGTCATCAATGTGCAGGCGCTGCTTGGCAGAAACCTCGATGCACATCGTGTCGCCGCCGTACTCTTCCGGTACGAGGCCGTACTCGGTGAGCTGGCCCTTGATCTTGTCCGGGTTCGCCTCGTCGCGGTCGATCTTGTTGATCGCGACGACGATGGGAACACCGGCGGCCTGCGCGTGGTTGATCGCTTCGACGGTCTGCGGCATGACGCCGTCATCGGCCGCGACCACGAGGATCGCGATGTCCGTGACCTCGGCACCGCGGGCACGCATGGCGGTGAACGCCTCGTGACCGGGTGTGTCGATGAAGGTGATCATCTTGTCGTCGCCCTCGTGGTTGACGCGCACCTGGTAGGCGCCGATGTGCTGCGTGATGCCACCGGCTTCGCCTTCGACGACGTTCGTCTGGCGGATCGCATCGAGCAGCTTCGTCTTACCGTGGTCGACGTGGCCCATGACCGTGACGACCGGCGGACGCGGCGGCAGCTCTTCGCCCTCTTCCTCGGCCGCTTCCGTGTCGAGGTCAATATCGAAGGCTTCCAGCAGCTCGCGGTCCTCGTCCTCCGGGGAGACGACCTTCACGACATAGCCGAGTTCGGCGCCGAGGGCCTGGAAGGTGTCCTCGTCGACGGACTGCGTCGCGGTCACCATCTCACCGAGGTGGAACATGACCGTGACGAGCGAGGCCGGGTTGACGTTGATCTTGTCAGCGAAGTCCGTGAGCGATGCGCCGGCGCGGATCCGAATCTCGGTCGTGCCGTCGCCGCGCGGAACCTGGACGCCGCCGATCGACGGCGCGGACTGCTGCTCGAACTCTTGGCGCTTGGCCCGCTTCGACTTCCGGCCGCGGACGCGACCGCCGCCGCGTCCGAACGCACCCTGCGTCGAGCCGCGACCACCGCGACCACCGCGGGAACCGCCGAAGCCGCCACCGCAGCCGGGACCGCCACCCGGGCCGCCACCGCGACCGCGGCCACCACGACCGCCGCCGCCGGGCTTACCGGAGGCACCGGGGCGCGAGACCGCCGACCGGTCGGGCATCATGCCCGGGTTCGGACGGGGGCCGGGAGTCGGGCGCGGACCACCCGAGCGCTGCTGGGAGCCGCCGCCCGGACGCGGGCCGCCGCTACCACCGGGGCGCGGCATGCCCTGCGAGGAGCTGAACGGATTGTTGCCGGGGCGCGGACCGCCCGAGCGCTGCTGGCCGCCGCCACGCTGACCCGGACGCGCCATGCCTTGCGACTGGCTGTACGGGTTGTTGCCGGGGCGCGGTCCACCGGGCTTGGGAGCCTGGGAGCGCGGTGCGCGGGCGCCGGGCTTCGGCGCCTTGAACTGGACGTCATCGCCCTTGGACTCGCCCGCCGCGTCGGCGGGCGTCGGGGCCTGCGAAAGATCGGCCGGGCTCGGCGCTGCGGGCTTCGCAGCCCCCGGCTTTGCCGCCGGCTTCGCCGAATCGGCCTTGGGCGTAGGCTTGGCTGGCGCCGCAGCCTTATCCGCCTTGGCATCCGACGACTTGGCGGCCGGGCTCGGCGCGGCCGGCTTCGCCGGTCCGGGCTTCGCCCCGCCCTTGGGCTTGGCGGCAGCCTTCGGCTTGCCCTCACCCTCGGGCTTTGATTCTTGCTTCGGGAACGCATCGCGCACGCGCTTGGCCACGGGGGGCTCCACCGTCGACGATGCGGTTTTCACAAATTCACCGAGCTCGCTTAGCTTCGCGAGCACGGTCTTGCTGTCGACACCGAGCTCTTTAGCGAGCTCGTGGACACGCAACTTTGCCACATTTCTCCTGTCCGGGTCCGTTCCCGCACAGGAAACAGACCGCTAGTTGTGCTGGCAGCTCATCGCTGGGTACTCATCGGGTGCCCATCGGCTTCCAACCCGCTTTCCTGGTCTGAGGCCTTGTCAGGCCGTTTCTTTACTGGGTGATCTCGTCGATCGCGAGCACCTGGGTCCGAAATGCGCGGCTCATGCCACGGTTTCGGAGTGCTGCTTGCCGACATGTCTCATCCGGATGCAGCCACGCCCCGCGGCCTGAGGCCGCTGCTTGGGGGTCATAACAAGCTCTGCCCTCGCGGAGCACGAACCGGATCAGTTGATCACGTGGAGCGCGCGTCCTGCATCCGACGCAGGTGCGTTCGGGCACATGGACGACATCACTCACCGGGACTACCTTAACGCCTTTGGCTACGCGATGCCGCATTCAGGTGGCATTCGGCCCCGGATGCGTGAGCGGACTCACCCCTGCTGGGGCTCGTTATCGGAGCGGATATCGAGTTTCCAGCCGGTGAGGCGATGGGCCAGGCGAGCGTTTTGCCCTTCCTTGCCGATCGCGAGCGACAGCTGATAGTCCGGCACGATCGCGATCGCGCGATGGCCCTCCTCGTCGATCCGCACCTCTAAGACCTTCGCCGGCGACAGCGCGGCCTTGACGAACTCGGCGGGATCGTCGGAGTAGTCGACGATGTCGATCTTTTCGTTGCGCAGCTCGCTCATGACCGCGCGCGCCCGCTGTCCCATCGGGCCGATGCAGGCACCCTTGGCGTTCAGGCCCGGCACGTTCGAGCGGACCGCGATCTTGGAACGACGCCCGGCCTCGCGCGCGATCGACGTGATCTGCACATCGCCCTTGGCGACCTCGGGGCATTCATGCGCGAACAGCTGGCGGACGAACTCCGGGTGCGTGCGCGAGACGATGATCTGCGGGCCCTTGCGGCCGCGCCCCACCTCGACGACATAGGCGCGCAGCCGCTCACCGTGCTCGTAGGTCTCCCCCGGCACCTGCTCGTGCTCGGGCAGGATCGCCTCGACGTCGCCCAGGTCGATCGAGATATGGCGCGTGCGATGGTCGTGCTGGACGACGCCCGAGACGAGCGTGCCCGCGCGGTCCTTGTAGACGCCGAGCACCTGGGAGTCTTCCGCGTCGCGCAGCCGCTGCACGATGACGGAGCGCGCCGTCTGCGCGGCGATGCGCCCGAAGCCCTCCGGCGTGTGCTCGAATTCGCCGATGATCGTGCCCTCATCGTCGTACTCGGGTGCCCACACCGCGACCTTGCCGGTGCGCCGGTCGATTTCAATGCGGGCCCCGCGGACCGAGTCCGGCAGATGGAGGTAGGCCGTCAGCAGCGCCTCCTCGATCGCCGAGATGAGCACATCCAGCGAGATCTCAAGGTCGCTCTCGACGACCTTGAGTGCACTCATATCGATATCCACGGCTAACTCCTTACCTACGCGCCGGGCACGAAAAGCCCGGTGTGTTGCCTCATCTTACGGTCTTGTGGGGCGAAGCGCGCCCAATTTACATGCTGATGCGTACGCGCGCCTTGCGCAGCTCATCCAGCGGGATCGTCTGGGTTTCGCCCCCGACGTCGATCGTCACGCTCGCGTCGGCATCCGAGGCGTCGACGACTCGCCCGACCAACTTCTTATCGTGGTGGATGAACTCGATCTCGTGGCCCTGCGTGCGACGGAAGTGGCGCGGCGTCGTGAGCGGACGCGTGATGCCCGCGGTCGAGACCTCGAGCGTGTAGGCGCCCTTGATCGGATCGTTGTCGTCCATCAGGGCGGAGATTTCGCGGGAGACGTCGGTGAGCGTATCCGAATCGACCGAGCCGGGCCCGTCGGGCAGATCGACGGTCACACGCAGAAGGCTCTTTTTCCCCGCGGGCGCGATTTTCACGTCTTCGACGATCAATCCGGCGGCCCGGGCGACGGGCGCCAGGAGCTCTCGCAGCTCGGCTTCTCGTGAACCGGTCATGAGTGAACCCTCCGTGTGTAGTTGTATCGAACGCCATGGTATCAGGGGCGACGGCGCTGCTCGCTGGCAGATTCGGCTCGCTGTGGCACGCTTAATAGCGTGCTGCGACGTCTGATACCTCTGCTTGCCGCGGCCCTCCTGCTGACCGGGTGTGGGCTGCGAATCGATAGTGCTCCCCCGACGCCCGATACGCCGTCGGCGACGGAGATGGCGCGCCAGCGGGCAGCGATCGCCCTGCAGGCGCTCGCCGATGGGGATGCGGCGACGTTTGGCCCGGTCGCCGAGTCGGCCGCGCATGCGAAGGAGCGCGCGGACCTGCTCGGGGGCGTGTGGCAGGCGTGTCCGCAGGGCGCGACGGAAACGGCGTGTGCGGCACTGCCGTCGGCGCCGGCGATCCCGCGGGTGGCCAGTGAGGCCGACGCACAGGTGCAGGCGCGCGAGGCGGTCGCGGCGCTGCGTGAGCTCGCCGCGTGCGACTCCCCCGGCGGGATTGTCGCGAGCGGAATCCTGCCCGCGCTGCACGCCGAGCTGCCGGCCGACGTCACCGCGCCGAGCGAATCCGAGTCGAGCGGCGCGGCACTGCCCGCCTGGGGCGAGGGCAAGTGGACGACGTCGCCCGAGGTCATCGGCGCCCTGGATTGGGGTGCCTGGCAGATTGAGGCGCTTGCCGCGCGCACCGAGGACAACGCCAAGCTGCGCGAACTCGTCCGCCGCTACCGGGCGGCTGCCCATGCGCCGGCCGTCTCCGGCGCCGCGGACGTACGTCCGCCGGCCACGCATATCACAGAGCAATTGTCGCTTCCCGAGATTCTGGAGCGCACCGCGCACCGCGTCGCAGCCGAACTGCCGCGGCTGCCCGTCGCCGAGCGGCTCGCGGCCCTCAGCTACCTGATCGAGACGTCGCAGCAACTGCGCACAGCGGGCGGCACACTGCCCGCGAGCTGGCTCGCGAACTAGCCCGACGCGCTCACGACCCGCCGCCGCGCGGCGAGTTAGGCGTCGGCGTCGAGCAGCTGCGCCGTCAGCTCGTCGGTGATGAGCTGCGAGGCCTCCGCAATGTCGAGCTCGCGTTTCTCCCCCGTCACGCGGTTGCGCAGTTCGACCGTGCCCTCGGCAAGACCGCGCCCGACAACAAGGATGTTCGGCGCGCCGAGCAGTTCCGCGTCGGCGAACTTCACACCGGCCGACACCTTGGGGCGATCGTCGTAGATGACGTCGAACTGGGCATCGTCGAGATCCTCGGCGAGCTGGGTCGCCGCCTCGAAGATCGCCGGGTCCTTGCCGGTCGCGACGATGTGGATGTGCGCGGGCGCGACCTGGATCGGCCAGGTCAGGCCGTGCTCGTCGTGGTATTCCTCGGCCAGCGCCGCGACGATGCGCGAGATGCCGACGCCGTAGGAACCCATCGTGACGACGCGAGCCTTGCCGTTTTCGTCGAGCACGGAAAGCCCGAGCGCCTTCGCGTACTTGCGGCCGAGCTGGAAGATGTGTCCGATCTCGATGCCGCGTGCGAGCTCGAGCGGGCCGGAACCGTCGGGGGCCGGGTCGCCCTCGCGGATTTCGGCCGCCTCGATGCGGCCGTCGACGTCGAAGTCGCGGCCGAACACGTTGTTGATCGTGTGGTAGCCGCCCTCGTCGCCGCCGGTCGCCCACGCGGAGCCGCGTGCGACGCGCGCGTCCATGAGGTAGGTGATGACGGAATTGCCGTCCTCGTCCTTGCGGCCCTGCGGCCCGATGTGGCCGGTGCCGATGAAGCCGGGGACCAGCTCGGGGTAGGCCTTGAAGTCGTCCTCGCTCGCGGGCTCGACCTCGGCGGGGACGAGCGCCGCCTCCACGCGCTTCAGATCGACGTCGCGATCGCCGGGCAGGCCGACGACGAGCAGCGATTCGCCCTCGGTGGGGTGCGTGACCTTCAGGACGACGTGCTTCAGCGTGTCGGCCGCGCTCCAGCCCTGCTCGCGCGCGGCCTCGGCGTTC
The DNA here is from genome assembly GCF_001907295.1 of Bowdeniella nasicola. Lineage (GTDB taxonomy): Bacteria > Actinomycetota > Actinomycetes > Actinomycetales > Actinomycetaceae > Bowdeniella > Bowdeniella nasicola. The sequence continues at coordinate 21,269 of NZ_MQVR01000001.1, read as the reverse complement.
AGTCCGTCGACGAGCGTCGCGATCGTCTTCGCGCCGGGCGTGTGAATCTGCGCGGGCGCGGGCACGTCGGAGAAATCGACGTCCTCGGGCGTCGGGGTCTGAATCGCTTCTGCATTCGCGGTGTAACCGCCGGGCGAGCGCACGAACGTGTCCTCACCGATCGCCGTCGGGAAGAGGAACTCTTCGGATTTCGAGCCGCCCATAGCGCCGCTCATCGCCTCGCAAATGACGTAGTCGAGCCCGAGGCGCGTGAACATCTTTTCGTACGCGACGCGGTGGCGCGAATACGCGGCGTCCAGTCCCTCGTCGTCGATATCGAACGAGTAGGAGTCCTTCATGACGAACTCGCGGCCGCGGATCAGCCCGGCGCGGGGGCGCGCCTCGTCGCGGTACTTCGTCTGGATCTGGAAGATCGTCGCGGGCAGATCCTTGTAGGAGGAGTACATGTCCTTGACGGCGAGCGTGAACATCTCCTCGTGCGTCGGCGCGAGCAGGTAGTCGTTCTCGCGGCGATCCTGCAGGCGGAACAGGTTCGGCCCGTATTCCTCCCACCGGTTGGTCGCGCGGTAGGGCTCGGCCGGCAGTAGCGCAGGGAAATGCACCTCTTGGCCGCCGATGGCTTCCATCTCTTCGCGCACGATCGCCTCGACCTTGCGCAGCACCTTCAGGCCCAGCGGGAGCCACGTGTAGATTCCCGGGGCAGCGCGACGAATGTAGCCGGCGCGCACGAGCAGCTGGTGGCTCGCCACATCGGCGTCGGCGGGGGTCTCTCGCAGGGTGCGAAGGAAGAGTTGCGTCAGTCGAGTCATCACGAAAAAGACCTTACCGAATAATGCCCCTACATGGGACGACGCTGTGCGCCCGCGGCGGGGCGCAGCGAGAGGGTCTCGACCTGCCACGCCGGCCGGGCGTGCGCATCCCCATCCCCGACGGGCGACTCCGCATCCCCGACGCACGCACCTGCCGGCGAGACGCGCACGGTCATGTGCAGCGCGAGGTACTCCCCTGCCGCGTCGCCACCGTCCCGATGCTCGACCTCGCCACGCACGCTCGCAATCTCATCGCGCCAGGTCACGTGCGCCCCGAGCAGTTCGTAGTGCGCGCCTGGCCGCGACACGCCCGGATCCTCGTCCGGCGCACCGGAAACCGCATCCGGTGCATCCGTCGCCTGTGCCTCCTGCCGCGCTCGGGCACGGTCCACGCGCTCTCGCAGCGCGGGGGAAGCCGCAACGAGAGCCGCGACGCGATTGGGCACGACGCCGCGCTCGAGGTCATCGAGCGAGCCGAGTACCTCGGTGGTCAATGCGATGATCTCGGCAGCTGTCAGTCGGGCTTGAGGATTCATACAAAAATCTTACGGATCTCGACAAGCGTTCGCACCCGGTTAGGGTGACCCGAGCCACCTGTTTGCCCGATAATTATCGACAAAACTCGCTCCTGCGTCAGCGGCAAAAGACCCTGTAACGATGATGAGTAGATCCTAGTAATGCCCGCCAAAATCCGAACGATTTGCCAACTCGGCACCTTTTTATGCATAGGATGACCAAGGTCGAGTGATGCTCGACACGTCTTATACCCCTCATGATTAGGACTGCCCATGCCAGGTAGATACACCAGTCGTGCGGTCGCGATTCCCGCTGGCTTCGCCGTAGCGCTATCGCTCGCCGCACCCGTTGTCGCCGCACCGTCTCCCAGCCCAGACGTCTCTGAGCTGAAGGCCGCGGTCGCCAACATCAAGCCGGGACCGTCGTCAAAGATCATCTCCAACCTCGACAAGGGTCGCGTCTATGCCTTCGTGCAGGTCGCGGCCCGTACTGTTGTGGACGCGACCGATGCGGGCGAGAAGGCCTCCGTCGCTAAGAAGAAGGTCGAAGCCAAGGCGAATGAAGTGGCCAAGGCGCTGACTGATTCCAAGGCTCAGGTGCTGTACACGACGACGAACGCGATCTCGGGTTTCGCCGTCCAGGCTGATGCCGACGCGCTGACGAAGCTCGCCGAGCGCGACGATGTGGTGGCGATCCGCCCCCTCACGATGCGCACGCCCTCGAACTCCGGCACCAACCAGCTGACCAAGGCCCTTGATGCGTGGAAGTACTCCGGCGCGACCGGTGACGGCGTCACGATCGCCGTGATCGACTCCGGCGTCGACTTCACGCACAAGACGTTCGGCGGTACTGGCGACTACTCGCCCTACGCCGCCGCGGAAGCTCGCACCAAGGCCCCCGAGTGGCCCATCGGAAATGTTATCGGCGGCTGGGACTTCGTTGGGGAAGAGTACTCGCCGTCCGGTGGCCTGGGATCGAACAAGGCGGTCCCGGATGCAAACCCGATCGATATCGCTCCCGAGGTCTGCAACGCTGACCCGCAGATCCGTCGCTCCGGTGGCCACGGCACGCACGTTGCCGGCACCGCCGCGGGCATGGGTGTCACCGCTGAAGGCGAGACCTTCGCCGGCGACTACTCCAAGCTCACCGGCGAAGAGATGGACACCTTCAAGGTTCCGCCGGGCTCCGCGCCCAAGGCTGAGATCCTCGCGTTCAAGGTGTTCGGCTGCGCCGGCTCGACCGGTTACGTTCCCGCCGCGCTCGACGAGCTGCTCGCGAAGAACGAAGACGGCTCCTACAAGTGGCCGAAGGTCGACATCGTCAACATGAGCCTTGGCGGCATGTACGCTCCGGCTGGTGATCCCGAAAACCTCATCGTCGATGTCCTGTTCAAGGAGCGCGGCATCGTCTCCGTCGTCGCCGCTGGCAACGACGGTGATATGTATGACATCGCCGGCTCCCCCGGCAACGCGGTCACCGCGCTGACCGTCGCGAACTCCACCAACGGTATCTCCTACTTCGACGCCGCGGACTTCACGATGGGCAACAAGACCGAGAAGTTCACCGGCCAGTACTCCGTCGAGTACGAGTGGAAGTCCGACACCGTCGGCCCGCAGGAGATCGTCGCCCTCACCGGCGATAACTCCGAGGCGTGTGAGCCCCTGTCGGCGGACGACGCCGCCAAGGTTTCCGGCAAGGCTGTCCTCATCGACTGGAACGAAAAGCCGGCCCTCAAGTGTGGCTCCGCCGCACGCTTCAACAACATAGCGGCCGCTGGCGGCACCGGTGTCGTCCTGAAGTCCGCCGTTAACACGTTCGAAGCCGGCATCGCCGGTAACAAGACCATCCCCGGCTTCCAGCTGACCGCGACCAACACCGAAAAGGTCGTTGCCGCGCTTGCCGAAGGCCCGGTCTCGGTGACCTTCAACAAGAATGGCATCGGCTCGGAGAAGGTCTTCTCGGAGACCGACGCCGACAAGCTCAACCCGTCCTCCTCGCGCGGCGTGCACGGCACCTACGGTGTCGTGAAGCCCGACGTGGCGGCCCCCGGCACGCAGATCGTCTCTGCGGGCGTTGGTATGGGCACGGGTTCTGCAACGCTCACCGGCACCTCGATGGCGACCCCGCACGTCGCCGGTGTCGCGGCGCTCGTTCGGGAGTCACACAAAAACTGGAACGCCACCCAGCTGAAGGCTGGCATCATGAACACCGCGTTCCACAACATCACCGACGGCACGAACGTCTTCGGCCCGCAGCGTGTCGGTGCCGGCCGCGTGGATGCCAAGGCTGCCGTCGATAACGGCGTCGTGATGTTCGACTCCAAGGCCCCGTCGCTCGCGTCGGTCACCTTCGGTGTCGTCGAGTTCGGCCAGAAGGGTTACCAGGCCGAGCGCAAGGTCACCATCCAGAACACCGGTAAGGACCTTGCCGCGCTGGAGCTCGACTACAACGAGGTCACCTCGGTTCCGGGCGTGAAGTACTCGGTCAGCCCCGCCTCCGTGCAGGTGCCGGCCGGTGGCCAGGTCGAGGTCACGGTCTCGATGAACGTCGACGCGAAGGCCTACAAGAAGGCCATCGACCCGACGATGAGCCTGAAGCAGAAGCCTGCTCAGCTCGGTGGCCAGGAGATTCCGCGTGAGTTCCTCTCCACCCCGGGCGGCGTCCTCGTCGCCAAGGATAGGGGCGCTCCCTTGGGCGGCGAACTGCGTCTGCCGGTGTCCTCCACCGTCAAGCCCGTCTCCGACCTGAAGGCGACCGCGACGCTCAATGCGGACAACACCGGTGAGCTGAAGTCCGACGGCGAAATCTTCGCCTACCCCTCGGCGCACAAGGGCATCGTCAACGACTTCCTGCCCATCGCGCTGCCGATGGAATTCGTGGCCTCCTCGCCCGAAAAGGTCGTGGCCGATGAAGACGCAGAATACGCTGACCTGTTGAAGTCCACGGACATCAAGCGCGTTGGTGTGCTCTCGAACATCGCGGCGATCCGCGACGGCGGCAAGGCCGAAGATGCTCAGGTCACCGTTGGTCTCGAGACCTACGGCGCCTGGCCCGTCTCCCCGGCTGCCCCCGGCTACCTCACCCTCCAGGTTGAGGCGAATGGCAAGAAGTTCGTCGTCGAGGCCATGCGTCTGCGCGGCTCCGATGTGACCGTCGTGGCCGTCTTCGATGAGTCCGGCAAGAACACCGGCCTGAACTTCGTCAACCAGGTCCCCGGTGGCGCGCTCGATACGAACACCTTCGACAGCGCCGTGATGACCCTGCCGTTCAGCCTGAAGTCCGTCGGTTTCTCCGAGGAGGACATCATGGCTAAGGACAAGGATCTGAACCTGAAGGTTCGCGCCGTTGGCCACTCGTGGTACGCCTCGGCCTCGAAGGACGAAGGCCTCGCCGTCGGCGAGACCGACGCCGTGAACTTCGAGTACAACGCTGGCAAGCCGCGCATCTCCTTCGGCTCGAGCCTCGGAGTCTCCGGCCTCGACCTGAGCGTCGATGGCCTGAAGATTCCGTTCACCGTCAACACGACGGCTCAGGGCGCTGGCCAGAACGCCACCCAGGCGAACGGCGACGACAAGTTCGACATCCTGTACTTCCACTTCCACAACAAGGTGGGCGAACAGACCGAACTGCTGGCGCTTCCGACTCCGGGCGAGCCCACGGAGGAACCCACTGAGGAGCCGACCGAGGAGCCCACGGAAGAACCGACCGAGCAGCCCACGGGCGAGCCGACCGAAGAGCCGACCGAGCAGCCCACGGAACAGCCCACTGAGCAGCCGACCGGCAAGCCCACGGGCGAGCCGACCGCGAAGCCGACTGATCCGGGCCGTCCGGGCCTTCCGATCACCGGTGGTGAGGTGACGGGTCTGATCCTGTTCGCCACGGTCCTGCTTGGCGGAGGCGCACTGCTCATCCGCCGCAAGATGGCCTAGCCACTAGCGTGCTGACCTAGCGGTTGACACGGAGAGGGCCGGAACTCGCAGCTGCGGGTTCCGGCCCTTCTCGTTGTCTGCGCGCGGATACGGCGGGGCGACTAAAAGAGGATCGTCGCGAACGTGCAGTGCTGCGTGAAACCGCAGTTGTGATAGACGCGCATCGCGGGCGTGTTGTAGGCGTTGACGTACAGGCTTACCGTCGGCGCATGCAGTTCCTTGGTGAGCTCGCAGACGCGGGCCATGGCGCGCGTTCCGAGGCCGTGGCCGCGGCGCTCGGGGTCGACCCACACGCCGTGGATCTGGGCGACGCCGCCCGCCAGCACGCCGACTTCGGCGGTGAACAGCACGGGGGCGTCCTCGCCCTCCCCCTCGGTCATGACAAAGGTGCGGCCGGCGCTGATCTGGGAGCGGATGTGGTTTTCGTAGCCGGAGCCAAACCGGCGCGGATCGTAGCCAACTTCCTCGGTGTACATCGCGATCGCGGCGGGGATGATGCGTGCGGCGTCGGCGTCCGTCGCGATACGCACGCCCGGCTCAGAGGCGACGGACGGCGTGTCGGTCTGGACGAGGACGTGCTGGTCGAAGCGCTCATCTCGCTGCGCCGTCCACATCGGTTTGAGGCGGTCCCACAGGTCGCGCACGAGATCGACCTCGCCGACGATCGAAGAGCAGCGCCTGCCGCGCTTGGCCGCGAGGGCCGCGAACTCCTCGATGGCGTCGGGCGCCCCCAACGGGATAAGGTTCGCCCCAGTCCACAGGGCCGCGTCGGCGACGGGCCCGTCGGGCGTCGAGATGATGCGGGCGTACAGCTCCCCGTAGGCGGCGTGGCGTCGGCCCAATTCGTCGACCTGCCGCCGCACCATGACCGAGACGATCGGGTCCTGCTCGCACAAGTCGACGACGGCGCGCCGTAGCGAGACGTCTTCGGCGCTAATTCGCCGAATTCCCGTCGCACCGGAGCGCCGAGCGACCCGGCCCAGCGCCCGGCTAAACATTTAGGACACCGTGACGGACGGGGCACCTGATGCTTCCCCTTCGGCCTCCATGCGCTCAGCGATGCGCTGCGCCTCGGCGATGAGGGTGGGGACGATCTCGGACTCGGGCACCGTCGAGATGACTTCGCCCTTGACGAAGATCTGGCCCTTGCCGTTGCCGGAGGCGACGCCGAGGTCGGCCTCGCGGGCCTCGCCCGGGCCGTTGACGACGCAGCCCATGACGGCCACGCGCAGCGGCACGGTGACGTCCTTCAGGCCCTCGGTGACCTCTTCGGCGAGCTTATAGACGTCGACCTGGGCGCGGCCACACGACGGGCAGGAGACGATCTCGAGCTTCTTCGGCCGCAGGTTCAGCGACTGCAGGATCTGGATGCCGACCTTGACCTCTTCGACGGGCGGGGCCGACAGCGAGACGCGGATCGTGTCGCCGATGCCCTTGCTCAGCAGCGCGCCGAACGCGACGGCGGACTTGATCGTGCCCTGGAAGGCGGGGCCGGCCTCGGTGACGCCGAGGTGCAGCGGCCAATCGCCACGCTCGGCCAGCATCTCGTACGCCTTGACCATGACGACGGGGTCGTGGTGCTTGACGGAGATCTTAAAATCGTGAAAATCGTGTTCTTCAAACAGCGACGCTTCCCACACGGCGGACTCGACGAGCGCCTCGGGCGTGGCGGCGCCGTATTTTTTCAGCAGGCGCGGGTCGAGCGAGCCGGCGTTGACGCCGATGCGGATCGACGTCCCGTGGTCCTTGGCCGCCTGGGCGATCTCCTTGACCTGGTCGTCGAACTTGCGGATGTTACCCGGGTTCACGCGCACGGCAGCGCAGCCGCCCTTGATGGCCGCGAACACGTAGCGCGGCTGGAAGTGAATGTCTGCGATGACGGGGATCGTCGACTTCTTCGCGATGATCGGCAGGGCCTCGGCGTCGTCGGCGCTCGGGCAGGCCACGCGCACGATATCGCAGCCGGCCGCGGTGAGTTCCGCGATCTGCTGCAGCGTCGCGCCGATATCGGTCGTCTTCGTCGTCGTCATCGACTGGACGGAGACGTGCGCGTCACCGCCCACCTCAACGGAACCCACCTTAATCTTGCGGGTCTTGCGCCGCGGCGCGAGCACCGGTGGGGCCTCTTTGACGGAGGGCATGCCAAGCGAAATGGGGGTAGTCACGGCACTAGATTACCGCCAACGCTTCCGTGACGCTGACGAGCGGGCGGCCTGGGGCCTACAGCGTGATCGGTTTGACGATATCGGCGTAGCCGAGCAGCAGCGTCATCGCGATGAGCAGGATGAAGACCGTATACGTCAGCGGGAGCATGCGTGCGATGTCCACTGGGCCAGGATCGGGGGCGCCGCGCAGCTTCGCGATCTGGCGGCGGGCGCCTTCGAACAGGGCGCCGGCGATGTGGCCACCGTCCAGCGGCAGCAGCGGGATGAGGTTGAACGCGAACAGCGCGATATTGAGCGACGCGACGAGCGAGAGCAGCGACATGATGCGGTCGCCCCACGTCGGGCCGGCAAGGCCGCCGGAGCCGCCGGCGTCCGACGGCGAGGAGGCGACTTCGCCCGCGATCCGGCCGACGCCGATGATCGACATGACGCCGTCCTGGCGGGGCTCGTCGGTCACGAGGGAGCGCGCCACGTCATACAGGCGCATCGGCAGCGCGCCGATGACCTTGAACGTCTCCGTCACCGCGGTGCCCGTCATCGCCGCGGCTTGGCCGATGGTGCCGGGGCGGCGTTCCTGGCCGGCCGTCACCGAGATGACGACGCGCTCCTGGACGGTGTTCGCATCGATGCGCACCTCGCGTTTTTGCGGCGTGATGCGCGCGGTGTGCTCGACGCCGTCGGAGATGAACGTGATGTTGGTGGGCTGTAGGCCGTTCTTCTCGACCGCTTTGGGCAGGTCCTGCCACGTCGTGATCGGGGTGCCGGCGAAGCTCGTGATGGTGTCGCCGGCGCGCAGGCCCGCGGCGTAGGCGGCGCCCGGTTCGGTGCACGGGTCGGCATCGGTCGCGCATTCGGCGACGGCGGAGACCGTCGGGGTCAGCGTCGGCAGGCCATAGCCGACGATGATGCCGGATAGGAGCACGAACGCGATGACGAGGTTCATGAGCGGGCCGCCAAGCATGACGACGATCTTCTTCGGGACGCTCAGGTGGTAAAACGCACGGTGTTCTTCACCGGGGGCGAGGTCCGCGAGGGCCTCGGCGCGCGCTTCGCTGGCGAGCGAACGGCGCTCGGCGCTGCGGCTCTCGGGGCGGCGTCGGGCAGCATCGGCAGGTGCGTCGGGGCGGGAACCGACGTGCGAGGGGGTGGCGGCGGTCGATGCGTCGGTGGGCCCATCGACGTCGTGGCTGTGGGCGCCGGCGTCGTCCTTCGTGATTGCGCGTTCCGGCGGGTACATCCCCGCCAGGCGCACGTAACCGCCGAGCGGGATCGCCTTGATGCCGTATTCGGTCTCCCCGCGCTTCGTGGACCACAGCGTCGGCCCAAAACCGACGAAATACTGCGGCACCTTCACGCCGAAGCGCTTGGCCGGGGCCATGTGGCCGATTTCGTGCAGGGCGATCGAGACGAGCAGCCCGATGATGAGCAGGCCGATGCCGATCAGATACGCCACGCGGTGAGCCTTTCTTTCGCGCTTGTCCGAGCCCAGGAATCGACCTCGGACAGGTCCGTGCGACTGGGTGTGCGCGCCTTGTCCCAGGTGTGGGCGGCGAGCACGTCGCTGATGGTATCAACGATCGCGAGGTAGGGAATGTTCCCGGCGAGGAACGCCTCGACGCATACCTCGTTGGCGGCGTTCAGCACCGCGGGATGCGTCGGGGAGGCGGCGACGGCCGCGCGCGCGAGCTCGGTGGCTGGGAAGGTGGCGGTGTCGACGGGCTCGAACGTCCACGTCGCGGCCTGCTCCCACGTGCAGGCGGGCGCCGGGTAGGCGCGCTCCGGCCACGTCAGGGCGAGCGCGATGGGCAGGCGCATGTCCGGCGGGGAGGCCTGCGCGATCGTCGAACCGTCGCGGTAGGTCACCATCGAGTGGACGATGGATTGCGGATGCACGACGACGTCGATATCGGCGGCGTCGATGTCGAATAGCAGCTGGGCTTCGATGAGTTCCAGGCCCTTGTTCATGAGCGTCGACGAATTGACGGTGACGACCGGGCCCATGGCCCAGGTCGGGTGCGCGAGGGCCTGCTCGGCGGTGACGCCATCGAGGTCTGCGCGGGTCTTGCCGCGGAACGGCCCGCCGGAGGCGGTCAGGACGAGGCGGGCGACGTCTGTGGTGCCATCGACGGTCTCGGTGCACAGGCCGCGGCGGTGGTGGCCGGCGGCAAGCGCCTGGAACATGGCCGAATGTTCGGAATCGACGGGCACGATCTGGCCGGGGCGTGCCATCGCGCGCGTGACGAGCGCTCCCCCGACGACGAGGGACTCCTTGTTCGCGAGCGCGAGGCGAGCGCCGGTGGCGAGGGCGGCGAGGGTGGAGTCGAGGCCGATCGAGCCTGTGATGCCGTTGAGGACCGTGTCTTCGGCGTTGGCACGCGCGGCGGTGGCGGCGGGAGCGTCGGGGCCGACGAGGATGTCCGGCATCGCAAAGTCGCGGCCCGCGCCGGCGGCGGCGAGGCGTTCGCGCAGGTCGTCTTCGCGAGTCGCGTCGGCGATCGCGACGACGTCGGGCTGGAATTCGGCGGTCTGGGTCGCGAGCAGGTCGAGATTGGCGCCCCCGGCGGCGAGCGCGGCGACGCGCAGCCCCTGATCACGGCAGACGTCGAGAGCCTGGGTGCCGATCGACCCCGTCGCCCCCAGGAGGTAAACGGCGGGCACTATTCGACCGCCAGCAGCACTTCGGCGACGCGGTCGAGGTAGGTGTCGACGACGTTCTCGCTGTAGGCCTTCTCGCCGCGTGCCGACGCGAAATCGGCCTGGCGGATGTCATGCGAGGTCAGCTCGGCACCGTCGTCGAAATACGACACGAGCGTCTCCATGAGCTGATCGACGTCGGCCTTGGCGTAGCCGGTACCCTCCGCGTTGGCGAAGCGTTCGCCGGCGGGCCGCTGCAGGCGCGGGTAGAGCGTCTTGGCGAGTTCGGCGATGTGATCCATCCAGGCGTCCTGCCCGTTGGCGGCGATGAAATCGGCGCGGCGGCGCTTGACGAACGCCACCTCGAGCCGGTCCAGGGCGGCGTCGACGGCGGAGAACCGGTAGCCGCCGCGCACCTGCTCAAACGCCACGTTGCGCACGTCCTGGTCGGTCATGGTGCGCTCGCCCGCGTCGGCCTCATAGGAGGCACGTGCCCGGGTGAAAAACTCCTCGACGGCTTCGATCTCGTAGCCGTCGGAAAACTTGCCCTCGCGCGGAAACATGTCCTCACTCATGACTGTGCCCCTTTCAGTACTTCGGTCGCCAGCTGCCCACAGGCGCCATCGATGTCGCTGCCTCGAGTATCTCGCACGCTGGTGCGAATTCCTGCCCGACGCAGCGTGTCGACGAACTCTGTCGTGGCGCGCCTAGTCGATTCCGTCCACATCGAGCCGGGCGTTGGATTCAGCGGGATGGGGTTGACGTGCGCCCAGCCCTTGCCGCGTTTGTTGAGTTCGTCGGCTAGCAATTGCGCCCGGAAAGCCTGGTCGTTGATGTCCTTAATGAGCGCGTATTCGATCGAGACGCGTCGGCCGGTGGCGCGGAAATACGCGCGTGCCGCGTCGAGCAGCTCGCCGACCTTCCAGCGCGAGTTCACGGGGATGAGGTTGTCGCGCAGTTTGTCGTCGGGCGCATGGAGCGATACCGCGAGCGTCACCGGGATGTCCTCGGCCGCGAGCTTGTTGATGGCGGGCACGAGGCCGACGGTCGAGACGGTGACGTGCCGGGCGGACAGGCCAAAGCCGTCGGGCGCGTCGTCGGTCAGCCGCCTCACAGCCCCGATGACGGCGCGATAGTTCGCGAGCGGCTCGCCCATGCCCATGAAGACGATGTTGGACAGGCGCCCTGCGCCCGTCGTGAGCGCGCCGGCTTCGCTCATCGCGGCGGCGATGCGCACCTGCTCCATGATTTCGGCCGTCGAGAGGTTACGCGTCAGGCCCATCTGACCGGTGGCGCAAAACGGGCAGGCCATTCCGCAGCCGGCCTGCGAGGAGATGCACAGCGTCGTGCGATCCTGATAGCCCATGAGGACGGATTCGACGCGCACGCCGTCGAACAGCTGCCACAGCGACTTGATCGTCGCTCCCCCGTCGGCCTTAATGTCGGTCACCTTGGTGACGAGTTCGGGCAGGAGCAGGCGGGTGAGCTCCTCGCGCTGCGCCGCGGGGATGTCCGTCATGTCGTCAGCGTCGCGGGTGAAGCGGGCGAAGTAGTGGTGCGAGAGCTGGTCGGCGCGGAAGGCAGGCAGTCCGGCCTCGACGGCGAGTTCGCGGCGTTCGGCGCGCGTGAGATCGGCGAGATGCTTGGGCGGTTTGCCGCGCCGCGGCGCGGTGAACGTGAGCGGGAGGCGGAGGGCGGGATCGAGCGATTCCACCGGCGCCGCGTGCTTTTCGGTCATGACAGGAGCTCCAAGACGAGATAGACCACGGGCACGGTGGCGAGCAGCGAGTCGAGGCGATCCATGATGCCGCCGTGGCCGGGCAGGACGGTGCCCATGTCTTTCAGGCCGAGGTCGCGCTTGATGAGGGATTCGCCAAGATCGCCGATGGTACCCGCGAGGACGCCGCACAGCCCCATGAGGGCGCCGACCCAAAAGGGCAGGTCGAGTGCGAACAGGGCGAAGGCGATGCCGACGATGATCGCGAGGGTCTGCGAACCGGCGAAGCCCTCCCACGACTTTTTCGGTGAGATCGACGGGCTCATCGGGTGTTTGCCGAACAGGACGCCCGCGATATAGCCGCCGGTATCGGAGGCGACGACGATCGCGACGAAAGCAAGAACCGCCCACGGGCCGTCGTCCCGTCGGGCAATGAGCACCGCGAACGAGGCGAGGAACGGCAGATAGGCGGCGACGAACATCGTGGTCGACGCATCGCGCACGGCCTCCAGACCGCCGCCGTCGACGACGCGCCACACGAGCACGGCGCCGCACGTCAGGGCGAACGCCATGAGCAGCGCCGACGGGCCCGCGACCCACGCGGAGACCATCATGCCGGCGCCGCCCACCCACAGCGGGATGAGCGGGATGCGGATGCCGCGCAGCGTTACGGCGCGTGCGAGTTCCCACATGCCCGCGCCGATGACGATCGCGACGAGCGCGACGAAGATGCGGATGTCGAAATACAGCGACGCGAGCAGGACAACGATGAGGCCCACCCCGACGCCGATGGCCTGGGTCAGGTTGCGACCGGCCTTGCCGACGACGGCGGGCGGGTCTTGCGGGGTCGGCGGTGCGGGCTCGACGAGCGCGCGGGATGCCCGTCGTCGAGCCTCGCGCAGCCGCTGTACGGCCGCCTGCGGGTCAAAGGTCTCGCCGGCGCGCACTTAGATTTCGAGGAGGTCGGTTTCCTTGGCGGCGAGCAGTTCATCGATGAGATCGACGTACTTCTTGGTGAGGGCCTCGAGTTCCTTTTCGCCCCGCTCGACGGCGTCTTCGCCTTCGTCGCCGTCCTTCTTCAGCTTGTCCAGGCCGTCCTTGGCCTTGCGGCGCTCATGGCGCACGGAGATGCGGGCGTCCTCGGCGGTCGCCCTGGCGAGCTTCACATATTCCTTGCGACGTTCTTCGGTGAGGACCGGCAGGGCGACGCGGATGTGGTTGCCGTCGTCGGTCGGGTTCACGCCGAGATCGGATTCGCGCAACGCTCGGATGATGCCTTCGGTGGCGCTCCGGTCGTAGGGGTTGATGAGGACGGTGCGGGCCTCGGGGATGTTGAGCGATGCCAGCTGCTGCAGCGGCGTCGGCGCCCCGTAGTAGTCCACGAGGATCGATTCAAACATCGCGGCATTGGCGCGGCCGGTACGGATGTTGCCGAACGCCTCGCGGGCGTAGTCGACAGCTTTGCCCATGTTTTCCTCGGCTTCGAGGAGAATATCGTCAATCACTGGAACTCCTAAGATGTGACTAGTCGCTACCGGCGCGGCTGCTCGCCGCTTACCAATGTTCCTATTGTGTCACCTCTGAGCGCGCGTGCGACATTGCCCGGCTCGCTCATGCCGAACACGCGCATGTTCAGCCCGTTGTCCATCGCGAGGGAGAAGGCGGTCGCGTCGACGACCTTCAGGCCCTGGGCGAGGGCGTCCTGGAAGGTGATGAAGTCGAGCTTGGTCGCGGTCGGGTCGGCCTTGGGGTCGGCGGTGTAGACACCGTCAACGCCGGATTTGCCGACGAGGAGCTCATCGCAACGGGTCTCGAGTGCGCGCTGCGCGGAGACGGTATCGGTGGAGAAGTACGGCATACCGGCGCCGGCGCCGAAGACGACGACGCGGCCCTTTTCCATGTGGCGGATGGCGCGCAGTGGGATGTAGGGCTCGGCGACCTGGCCCATGGTGATCGCGGTCTGGACGCGGGTGCGAGTGCCGGCCTGTTCGATGGCGTCTTGCAGAGCGAGGGCGTTGATGACGGTGCCGAGCATGCCCATGTAATCGGCGCGGGCGCGATCGAAGCCGCGGCTGGAAAGCTCGGCGCCGCGGAAGAAATTGCCGCCGCCGACGACGCAGGCGACCTGCACGCCTTCTTCGACGGCTTCGTGGATCTGCGCGGCGATGAGGTTCAAGACATCGATGTCCAAACCGAGGGTGCCACCCCCGAACACTTCGCCGGAAAGTTTCAGCAAGACGCGACGCGGCTGATCGGACATGTTTCCTCGCTCAGGGGTGGTAGAGAACGTGTGGTGGTTATGAACCGGCCCCGCCTCGCAGGACGCGAAGCGGGGCCGAATCGGTGCTAGGCGCCGACGCGGAAGCGGGCGAAGCCGGTGACGTTGCCACCGGAGGCCTCAACGATCGAGCCGACGGACTGCTTCGGGTCGCGGGCGAAGCCCTGGTCGAGGAGGCAGTTCTCCTTGAAGAAGCCGTTCATGCGGCCTTCGACGATCTTCGGCAGCGCGCCTTCCGGCTTTCCTTCGTTCTTCGCGGTTTCCTCGGCGATGCGACGCTCGTCCTCGACGGTCTCCGTGGGGACCTCGTCGCGGGAGAGGAACTTAGGCGAGTAGGCGGCGATGTGCATCGCGACGTCGTGCGCGACCTCGGCGCCGGCGGCGTCGGTGGCCACGAGGACGCCAACCTGCGGCGGCAGGTCCTTCGCGGTGCGGTGCAGGTAGACCTCGACGTTCTCACCGGTCACGGCCGCGATGCGGCGGATGACGATCTTCTCGCCGAGCGGCGCGGTCGCGTCGGTGAAGGTCTGGCCGAACTCCGAGTTCAGCAGCTCTTCGGGGGTGGCGATGCCGTGCTCGGCAGCGTAGGCCACGGCCTTGTCAGCGATCTCGATGAACGGGCCGGACTTCGCGACGAAGTCGGTCTCGCAGTTGATCTCGACCATCGTGCCGACCTGGCCGCCGTCGCCGGGGCGCACGTCGGTCGCGATGATGCCTTCCGAGGTCGAGCGGCCCTCGCGCTTGGCGATGCCCTTCAGACCCTTGACGCGGATGATCTCGTGAGCCTTCTCGGCGTCGCCGTTGGCCTCGTCGAGCGCCTTCTTGACATCGAGCATGCCGGCGCCGGTCTTCTCGCGCAGCGCCTTAATGTCAGCGGCGGTGTAGTTTGCCATGAATCTCGCTCCTTAGGCGTTGTCAGTGGTCTCGGACTTTTCGCCGACGACGACGGTTTCCGAAGTCTTGTCCTGGTCGACCTCGCCGGCCGGGGCCGACTCGGGGGTGGCCTGCTCGGCGGGGGCTTCCGTGGCCGCTTCCTCGGCCTTGGGGGCCTCGTCGGCCTTCGGGGCTTCGGCGGTTTCGCCTTCGCCGGCGCCTTCGAGCATCTCGCGCTCCCACTCGGCGAGGGCTTCGCCGTCGCCTGCTTCACCGGTCTGGCCGCCGTGGCGGGTCACGAGGCCCTCGGCCGCGGCGTCGGCGACGACGCGGGTAAGGACGGCGACGGAACGGATCGCGTCGTCGTTACCCGGGATGCCGTAGTCGACGTCGTCCGGGTCGCAGTTGGTGTCGAGGATCGCGACGATCGGGATGCCCAGCTTCTTGGCTTCCGCGACCGCGAGGTGTTCCTTGTTGGTGTCGACGATCCACACGGCCGAGGGAACCTTGGCCATGTCGCGGATGCCGCCGAGGGTGCGCGAGAGCTTGTCCTTCTCGCGGGACTGCATGAGCAGTTCCTTCTTTGTTAGGCCCGAGCCGGCGACGTCGTCGAAGTCGACCTGCTCGAGTTCCTTCAGGCGCTGCAGGCGCTTGTGGACGGTGCCGAAGTTGGTGAGCATACCGCCGAGCCAACGCTGGTTGACGAACGGCATGCCGACGCGCTGGGCCTGCTCGGCCACGGCTTCCTGGGCCTGCTTCTTGGTGCCGACGAACAAGATGGTGCCGCCGTGAGCGACGGTCTCCTTGACGAAGTCGTAGGCGCGGTCAATATCCGACAGCGACTGCTGCAGGTCGATGATGTAGATGCCATTGCGCTCGGTGAGGATGAAGCGCTTCATCTTGGGGTTCCAGCGGCGGGTCTGGTGTCCGAAGTGGACGCCCGACTCGAGCAGCTGGCGCATGGTTACGACGGCCATGACGCATCCTTCCCGCAGACGGTTGTCTGCGTGTTTTCGGGCATTAACTGCCCTGATTTCGGTTGATAGTCCTAGTGCGCGGACCAGGCGACGCCCTTGCGGGACCGGTGCCGCCTGGGGATTAGCCGCGCACGCGATAGTCAACGATCGGGCGGATGCCCAGTCGTTGCCACGCGTGAGTTTACCCGATCGGGCGCGCGCGGGCCATGATCAGGCGGATGTGGCGGCGGCGAGCTTTCCCACACTTGGGTGCCGTGGCAATCCACATGATGCGCGCGGGGGTGGCGCGGTGCTGGGGCGGGGCGAGCTCGGTGGATGCAGGGAGAAATGATGCGGCACGGTGGCGGAATGGATCCGACGATGTTTTCCGCCCGACGCGAGGTGCAGCTGGGGCGCCGAGCTGGCTGGCTTGGTGCCGCACTCCTGGTGTTTGTCTCCCTGCTGGCGTTGGCATGGCCCACGAGCGCCGCGGGCACCAGCGCTATCGGTGCCATGTTCCTGCCGCGGCAGTCGTCGACCCGCATCGACGCCGCCGTCGAGGCACCCGACGATACCGTGCCGCGGCGCGATCCCGCGTCAGCCTATGACTGGCCCACGGGACGTGAGGTGCCGGTGCTGCGCGCGTTTCAGCCGCCCGCGATCCGCTGGGAGCGTGGCCATCGCGGCGTCGATTTGGCGTATCCGGTCGGCTCGCAGGTCTATGCGGCGGGGGCGGGCCGCGTCGCTTTTGCAGGTGCCATTGGTGGCAAGGGCGTCGTCGCGATCGAACATGCCTCGGGGCTGCGCACGACGTATGAACCGGTTCAGGCGAGCGTGGCGGCGGGCCAAGTGGTCGCGCGCGGCGATCCGATCGGCGCGCTGCTGCCCGGCCATTGCAAGGCCGAGGAGTGCCTGCACTGGGGCGCGAAGTATGGGACGGGGCGCGCCGAGCGCTACATCGATCCGCTGTCGCTGCTTGGTCGGCTGCGCTACCGGCTCGTCCCCTACGACGGTTGAGGGAAGTTAGGCGCGCGGGTGCGCCTGGTTGAAGGCGGCGCGGAGCTTTTCTTGCGTCACGTGCGTGTAACGCTGCGTCGTCGACAGCGAGGAATGACCGAGCAGCTCTTGGACCGTGCGCAGGTCCGCTCCCCCGTCGAGCACGTGCGTGGCGGCCGAGTGCCGCAGCCCGTGCGGGGCGACGTCGCGCACGCCAGCGCGGGCCGACAGGCGATGCAGGGCGGCGCGGATGGTGCGCGGGTCGAGGCGGCCCCCGCGAGCGCCGACGAAGAGGCGATCACTGCCGGGGGCGGCGAGCTCGCCGCGGACGGCACTCCAGCGCTCGAGTGCTGTAACCGCGGGGCGCCCGATCGGCACCATGCGGGTTTTATTGCCCTTACCTACGACCCGCAGGACGGCGCGGGAGGCATCGAGGCTCGTCGTGGTGAGCTCGGTGACTTCGCCGACGCGCAGGCCCGCGGCGTAAATGAGTTCGAAGATCGCATGATCGCGGATGGCGAGGGGCTCGCCGTCGGCCGCTTCCCGTTCAGCCTGCTGGAGCAACGTTTCGATCTCGCCTTCGCGCAGGACGGTCGGCAGCCGCGAGTCGCGTTTGGGCGTCGACAGGCGCAGCGCGGGGTTGGTATCGATCAGGCCCTCGTTGCTGGCCCAGGTGAAGAACTGCCGGATCGCCGACGTGCGCCGCGCAAGCGAGGCACGCGCCTCCCCGTGGCGCGCAAGATCGGCGAGCCAGCCGCGCAGCTGCGGCAGCGACAGATCGAAATCGTCGAGCGTGTTCGGCGATGACTCGGCCAGTTCGTCGGCCGCCTCGGGGCTGGGCGCTACGAAGGTCAGGAATGAGCGTACATCGCCGAGGTAGGCGCGCACTGTATTCGCACTGAGGTCACGCTGCAGCTGCAGGTACCTTTCATAACGCGACAACACCGGGGCCATGGGCCCTATCGTCGCACGGACCGGCTAAGCGCGGCGGAAGGCGTGTCCGATCTGCGTGGCTTTGTTTGCGAGCGTGAGCATGCCGAGTGCGGCGCGGACCTCGGCGACGGAGAGAGCCGCTTCGTCGGCGATGGCGGAGATGTCGAGGCTGCCGCGCGGCGGCAGGACGTCGAGGACACGGGCCTGGGCGGGCGTGAGGTCGTCGAGGATGCCGCCCGCGTCCGAAAGCTTCGTCGCGTCGAGCGTGCCGATGGGCGTGACGAGCTCGCGGACTTCACAGGCGTCGGTCACGAGCGTTGCGAGTTGGGAGCGGATGGCTTCGTGGCAGCCACTACTCGCCATGTCGGTAACGGGGCCGGGCACGGCGGCGACCTGGCGGCCGAGTTCGCTCGCGTCGCGCGCGGTGCGCAGGGCGCCGGAGCGAATGGCAGCTTGGACGACGACGGTCGCATCCGACAGCGCGGCGATGAGGCGGTTGCGCTCCAGGAAGCGGAAACGCGAAGGCGTGCGGCCGGGTGGGTGTTCGGAGATGATGAGGCCCGCGGCTTCGATAGCGGCAAGGAGGTCGTGGTGGGCGCGAGGGTAGAAGCGGTCGACGCCCCCGGCGAGGATCGCGAGCGTCGGCCCGTCGGCGGCGAGGGCTCCGCGGTGGGCGGCGCCGTCGATCCCGAAAGCGCCGCCGGAGATGATCGGGTGGCCGCACATCGCGAGTTCGGCGGCGAGTTCGCGTGCCATGTGCAGCCCGTAGGTGGAGGCGGCGCGGGCGCCGACTATCGCGATCGGGGCCGGGGCGGGGGCCGGGGCGAGGGTGTCGGTGCGCGGGCCGCGGCACCATAGCGCGAGCGGCATGCGGGCGCCGAGGTCGGCTAGGCGCGTCGGCCACGCATCGTCGTGCGGCGTGATGAGGTAGCCGCCGTAAGACGCGTGCGTGGCGAGCAGGGAATCGATCTCGAGGCGCTCAAAGCGCGGCGCCCAGCGTTTCAGGGCCGCGGAGTCGATTGCGGCGATGGCGGTCGCGTCGGGGGCGGCGGCGGTGGCGGTCGCAAGACAGGCGCTATCGGCACGTCGGTTTGCGGGTGCGACGTCCGCCCAGGTGCGCAGGGCGTGGGCGACGCGGTCGAGTGCGTCGACCGGGCCGTGGCGCGAGATCAGCCGCAGGGCGGCGCCGTCGCCGCTTTCAGTGAGCGCCGACCAGGTCGCATACGCCCGAACCTCCGGGCTGAGGTCGTTAGGCAACGCAGGCATAGTCGTCTCCAGTTCGCAGCAACAGGGCGGCCGCGACGTCGTCGTGGGCGGGGGTGGCATCGCCGCGCAGGTCGGCGAGGGTGAGCGCGAGGCGCAAAATACGGTCGAGGCCGCGCAGCGTGATCTGCCCGCGCGCGAGGTGCTTATCGAGGCTCGTGCGGACGTCTGCCGGTATGGGCGAGGCCGGGCCGCGCAGGATGTTTGCCGGGACGTGCGCGTTGAGGCTGAAGGCCTCCCCCTGCCAGCGTTCGGCCTGCCGGGCGCGGGCTGCGGCGACCCGGGCGGCGATCTCGGCGCTCGTTCCGACTCCCGGCTCGGGCTTCGACGTCGAGGGCGTGGTGACGACGCTGCGGATATCCATCCGGTCCAGCAGCGGCCCGGAGAGCGCCTCGAGGTAACGGCGCTTTTGCAGCGGAGTGCACGTGCAGCGGGTGCCCTTGTCGTAGCCGTAGCCGCACGGGCACGGGTTTGCAGCGAGGATCAGCTGGAAACGCGCGGGATACGTCGCCACCGAATGCGAGCGATGGATCGCGATCGAGCCGGACTCGAGCGGCTGGCGCAGCAGTTGCAGGCGCGCCGAGCCGAACTCGGGGGCTTCGTCGCCAGATAGAAAGCACACCCCGGTGGTCACACAAGTTTATCCGAATAGGCCAACACCACCAGCCGATCGGGCTCTACTCGCCCGAGCGCTGCATCGCCGACGCGTTCCGCCACCGCGGCCAGCTTGGCACGAGGTCGCACGAGCCTCGATCAAGGAGTGGTTGCGTCGCGACAGAAAGCCCAACAGCCTAATACAGGTCGCGCTGCAGCTCCCCCGGGTCAAGACTCCGATCTTCTGCGCCTCGGAGACGCTGTCATGACCCGCAACGCCTACTCCACCTGTCACCTGAACGTGCAGCGGTCCCGCGTGCACCGCCGTGGGATTGATGATCACTGCAAGGAACCAGGATGCTTTATCGACCCGGAAGTGGCATAGCAAGTGGCCTACTCTGACGTAGGTATGAATCGTGCTGCCCCTTCCGGCAGGTACTGCTCCGCGAGTTTCAGCGGCGACGTTTCCTCTGCCTCGAACAGCGTCCGGTCTCGATTTTCAAATGGCCGCATAACAGCGAACTGAGTTGGCATCAGACGTTGCGACATCAGCAGGATCGACCTCAGCGTGGCCTGCGGGATACCCCGAATGCAGGTCTGCTCCGAGTACGGACGTGAAAGACGTTGGAACAGCGACGCATCAGGCCTAGAGAAGAACAACGGAAACAGGGCGGAACTATTCTTCCCTACCCCTCCAGGAGGGAGCATAATCCACGAGCCAGTACCCTTACCGTCCCGCTCCTCCATCAGTCCCCAGAACGGCTGGCCAATACTCGCCTCGGACGGCAAGGCAGCGGCAACCAGGATCGCGACGACCGCGTCCGTCATCGAAGGTGCTGTCGTGGAGTCGAAGTGGAGGATCCCCTTCTCCTCCAGGAACCTTGCTGCGCCTGACTGGAAACCATTCCTAGAGATGAAGATGCCGATCGTGCTCGGCATCTCCTGGAGCTTCTGGGAGAAAGCGAGCACATCGTTCCTCTCGACGGGACGGCGCGTGTCCTTGCACTCCATCGCGACTCGATGCCGCACACCAGCCAGGTCGAACTCGTAGTACACATCAATCTCGAAGAACACATCACCTCGAGCGTTGGGGACGCGTGCTCCCCTGAGAACTTCAATGTCCTGACTCTCGCAGTTGAGGATGGCTTGATACACATAGCGGATGTAGTCCTCGAAACCGCGACCCGGCGTTGAACTGTCGAACATGACCTCATCCTGCCAGACGTTGCTCTCCCGACCCATGGTTATTTTTGATGCCGCGACGGGTTCGGACGGTCGGGATACCGCTGGTCAACGGACCGAGTCATGAGCGTTCACAGCCGAGATTCCGACGACGAGCGGTAGGCCAGTGGCATCGGCGAGGTGAATCGCCGCGGGTTTGATGGAGGCTCTCAGCCCCGGGAAGGATGATGAGAGTCGTGGCAGCACCGAGGAAGCACAGCACTGAGCTCCAGCAGCGGGCCACGCGGATGGCAATGGACGCCCGGAAAGACCCGGAGTCGGCGCGTGGGGCGAGTTGAGTCCCTCATAGTGGTGTAGCGGGGTGGTCGTGCTGGACAGCAGGGCGGTCACCGCGTGATCCTCGAGTTCATCTTCTACAACTCAC